>NZ_QUCG01000010.1:0-799 GCF_003473645.1 Prevotella sp. AM23-5
GCTTTCTCCGCCGCTGCCTTGGCTGCGTTAGCAACGGTATCATCGGTGTATTTAGATGCTTTTATCCAATCACCGATTGCGAACTGAGAACCAGCGGCTTTATTGGTCTGACAGCGCAATACCTCATTCTTGTAGGTACTGCCATCTGTAGGATAGGTAGCATTCACCCAAATATCGCCCAACTGATAAGGCGGAATAGGCTGAGCACTAAACACCTTCATTTTGCCATCTGCCGTTTCCTGAGCCTTGGCTGCGTCAGATAAAGCTTTGGCAATATCGGTATCTGTGATGACTGTCCACTTATAGGTGTTGCCATCCTTGGCAAAGCGGTATGCCTTGCCCGTCTTGTTGTCATAATAAAGGTCGCCCAAATGGGTATCTTTTTCCTTGTCGGTCGTCCAACTGCTTGCTGGCGCATTCTTCAAGGTAGGCACGCCCTCATAGAACCATGTTTCGATAGCACCATCAACCTGATTCTGCAAGTCAGTAATGACCTGCGAGTTCTTGATGAGATTGTTTACCTGCTCCTCGGTCAAGCCCTTCGCTGAGTTCTCCTTAATATACAGAGACAGTTCCTTGCCATCCACGGTAGATTTCGCCGAAAGCTTACCCTTAATAGATACCTGCTTGGCTGCGCTGTCATACTTTATGTAGCTACTACCCTCATAGCCATTCTCCTTAGTAGGTCGGTCGCCTACATACATATCACCATAGACATTAAAAAATGCCTTGTTGGTCTGCTTGTTTACGCCATATTCCACGTACTCCCTATTGGCAAAGGAATAGCTGTTGATGCCGT
>NZ_QUCG01000010.1:809-74554 GCF_003473645.1 Prevotella sp. AM23-5
ATAGCTGTTGATGCCGTGATAGAGGCTGACGGATGGCGAATAGGTATCTACCGCCGAGAAGATAAGGCAGTTTTGACGTTCTACATCGGTTCTATTACCGCACTGCGACAACACATCACCTTTAGCAGGTACGTCGCTTGCCGTAGCGCAATCGGTATCGGAAAGGTCGATATAATGATACTTCTTTCCTTCCAGCTCTACAGGGTCTTCATCGCGACCGATTACCAATCGCCAATAGAAGTGATTACCCACCTTATGGTAAGTGCCCTTGCGAACATTGAATGATTCCGAGCGCACTTGGTCGTTAACGGAGAAATCATTATCTACGGCATCACCTTCCTGCTCTGCTAAGAAATAGCAACGATAAGCCTTCTGTGACACATTATTATATGTCACAGTAACCTCTTCCACCTTATGAGCCACAACACCTCCAGCAGGAGAGATAATCTCCTTACCGCCGATTGTAGATGTCTTCTTGACGACAAGCTCCTCGAAGATAGCCTTCATTCTCACCTCAAGATAATCTGTGATGAGATGCGAACGACCTTCTGCATCGGGAGTCCACGAACCACCGTTCTCATTATTGAAGTTACCGACAAGCAATCCACTTAAAAGCTTCTGAATCTTCTTCCAAGTGATAGTACCTTTGGCGGTGTCATCGGTGAGCTTGGAGATAAAGTACTTACCTCCCTCTATTGCAACCTGATTTTTGACTTGTGTGACTGTCAGACCGGCTCCGGCTCCACCATTTCCGCTTTGGAGTGATGAAATCTGCTGCTGAATCTTCTGGATGGTTCCAACCTCCTTGTCCTCGCGAAGTGTTATGTCGTATGTCGGAATCTTGCCATCTCCTTCCTTGATCGTGAGCTGGTCGATAGAGATGATTCCTTCGATATTGAGGTCTGTATCATTGAAGTTCATCAGGTCGCCGGCCTTCAGTGTATCGTGCAGACTCTTGATAGTTCCGGTTTCGTCTGCCTGCGCCAGATCGTGCTGTCTTGCCATGAAAAACTCATCAACCTTAGGCTGATAGACATATCTTGTGTAGTCATTCTTATCAAGGAGCGCAATGGCATACTTAAGGAGCTTCAGTGATGCGGCTTTTACATACGAATCAGGAAGAGTGATGCCGGTAAGAACGAAATGGTCTCCACTCTTGATCGGGTAGTCCTTGTATGGGAACCGCAGCTCAAGAGCATCATCCTTGCTCCTCTCAATAGTAAGTCTCCATCTACCATCAACCTTGGTTGAGGATGCCACTTTGAATGTTCGTCCGCCGCACATACCATCCTTCATAGAGATAGAGAAGTCATCATCCTTAAGGTCGTTGATGTCGAAATCGATAGCCTTATTGAGGTGTATATCAATATTCTTTACTGTTTCGTTGTCGCCAAACCTTCCGTCGTCATCAGGAGCGACACCTTCGTCAATCTCATCAACACGCACACCACCGATTTCCATTTCCTCGATAGTAGGGTAGATTTCAATAACTCCATTCGTCTTATCATCTGTATCAAAGAACTGCGATGCCGAACGGAGTCCAATCTCCTCTATATTGAGAGAATCGATGTATGGCCTATATGGATCAGTAGAGAATTTATGCAGTTTCCCGGTTGGATTCACATACTTCTTTTCCTGTTCAGTAAGAGAGTCGTAGAAATCACTCAGAGATACGTGAGGAAATCCTGGCAGCATAAGCCTGTTTACCGCCATATTGTTCGGAAGATTCTCCGCATACTCCTTCATCGATGAAGGAACCACCTTCTTGTTGAGACCGGACGTGATATACATCTTCGTGTTTCCGGCATTGACCTGAGCGATGAATGCGTCGAGTTTCTCCTTCGATTCCTCGTCTCCGCTATCTACCTGTCCTCCCTTTAACTCGGAGTAGAACCTGCATTTGCCAGAGCTGCCAGACTGTGTTACATAACCGGTAATTGTAGTCTGAAAATCGAACGTTACCTGAAGAACCCATCCGTTAGACTGCTCCTGAGATTCGCCGGAAACGACGTATTTTCTCTTATTCTTGAAATACGTCTCTATATAATCGATGTCCAATTCGAGTTCAACATTCGTGCTTGCCCCGATGACTTTTGTAATATTCGCAACGTACTTGACACCAAGGTCCGCATAGTAATGAGAAGGAAGATTCTTTTCGGAACCGTAAGCCCTCAGTCTTGTAATGACGCTCTGTTCAGAATCAGCGTTCTGCACAATCTCGTAGAGTCCCTTGCCGAGACCATAGGAGAAGATGTGTCCGGCTTCAATTCCTGTAGTACCGACATAGATGTTTCTTCCTCTGA
The DNA here is from genome assembly GCF_003473645.1 of Prevotella sp. AM23-5. Classification (NCBI taxonomy): domain Bacteria; kingdom Pseudomonadati; phylum Bacteroidota; class Bacteroidia; order Bacteroidales; family Prevotellaceae; genus Prevotella; species Prevotella sp. AM23-5. The sequence continues at coordinate 3,113 of NZ_QUCG01000010.1, forward strand.
CTATGAAGTTTATGTCCCACTTCTCGTTCACAAGCGCAAGGGCCTGCCAACAGGTCTGTGAGTCCACTGTAATAGACATCGATTCGATGACGTTATCTTCGGTTTTCTCTCCATAAACCGACAACCACTCACTTTCAAGGGCTCCACGCTGAACGGAACGGTCCTTGTTTCGGGAGTAAATCTTCCAAAGACCCGCACCAATCTGCTCGTCGAGGTTCGCCTGGATCCTGTCGAGCAAATCGTCCAAAGTCTGTACGAAGAATGGAAATTTCGGTAGGGAAGTGTAGTGAAGTTCGTTGTCGTTCAATACCACATCGAGGAATTCAGCTCTAGCAAGCTCATCCTGCAATGCGTTGAACTTCACGCTGTCATATACGAAGCCCTCTCCGTATGTGTCGGGTCTGGCCTGCTTATCCTTGCCCGGCTCGTAGTTGAGCTCAAAACGCTCGCCACGATAGACAATATAGTCGCCTATCTGAAAGTTGATAGGCACTTCATGCTTGAAATTGATAGTCACGAAGCACTCACCCATCCAAGAATCGGAGTATTCCAATCCATGAACGGTTATCTGCTCTCCGTTAACGTCTGTCAGCTTCGAGCCATCCTTATGATAAATATTCCAAGTACTCATGTGTCTGTGTTATCCTAAATTTGAAATCCTGCCCTGCGCATCCATAATTGGCTTGATGTCAGTAACAGGGTCGTTAATTTTGAAAGTAATAGAGAGGACTAGCAAGTCCTCGTTGCCCGGGTATCTGTACAGGTCTGGATCAATGCTCTTCAGTCTCACATGCTGCCTTCCTATCTTGTTGAAGTCGCAGTACATCTTCATCATGCCAGACTTGCGGAGATAGTCGATGAAAGCCTTACACTTCTCGTTTGCGCCGAAGGCATTACCCTTGAACAGAAACTTGACCTTGTTCTCGTATGCCGCCATATAGAGACCATCCTTGCCAATATACTCGTCGTCACCATGCTCGTCGTGCCATTCCCTTTTCACAGGTTCCTTGACTGAATCGCAAGGCTTGAACGGACTCTCGCTAACATACATACCGAAGTCGGCGATGGAGTCCTTCACCTCGTTCCCATCGCCTTCCTTCTTCATGTATATCCTGAAATAATCTTTCATACCTAAATCAACTATTTATAAATGCAAATATACAAAATAATACATAAATATGCAAGTAAGTATGTATAAAAATACATAAATTAACACGTACTTTCATAGGCTAGAATAAAAAGGGTATGAGAGTTACCCCATACCCTTAGTCGTTATTTCATCTTCAAAGACTTCGTTCCGTTGAGAACTCTGTTGAAGTTGTCATTGTACTCCGTAAAGATACTTTCGATTCTCTCGGCAGCATCCGCATTGCGTAACGTATTTCGAGCAATCGCATTAAGCTGCGTCAGCTGAGATTTTGCAATCTCGCTCATCTCTGGATAGTACTTAGCCTGCTCTGCGCGGATAACTGAGCAATCGAGCCTAATTGCGTTGAGGTAGGAGGCAATCAAGTCTCCTGTTTCCTCAGTAATGCTCTTAATGGAATTCCTAGAAGAAGAACTGCTGTTGTCGGACCATCCATATACTTTCTTAAGATAGTCACGAGTAGCTTCTATCTGCTTTGAGAGCTCATCTGTGCTGTTCTTTACGTCGGCATACTCGGCTCCTGTGTATTCTGAAATGACATTTCCGTTGGAATTCTTAATCTTGTCACCATTCTCTGCGTACCCCTGAGCCTTCTTCAAAAGAGCCTTAATCTTGTCTCCATATATATTCTCAATCATGGAGTTCAAGATGGTCTTCTTCAGATTCTCCTCGAAATGATCAACGAGACTGTCTGACGTGTTAGCCATAGTTGACATTGCATCACCCCAGGAAGATACCAGGTCAGAGAACTTATTGCCGGTAAGCTTTTCGGTCAAAGCCTCGATCATATCATCAGCCTTCTCTCCGTACTGAATGAGCTTTTCCAGGTAATCTCTGAAATCTGAGTCCATGCTAGCCCAAAGGCCGGTATAATCCTTCTTTATCTTTGAAAGAGTATCAGCATCCATATTGAGCATGTCTTCCATACCATTGAACTGAACCCCGTACTTCGAAGAGATTTCGCCCGCTACGTCACGCCAATTCTGGCCATTGTACTTATATGAACCCTTCCACATTCTATATTTGATAGAGTGGGAGCCGACTGACGCACCTGAATTAAGCCTATTCTGCGCAATTACCTTAGTCTGCTCGATTTCGGCTTTAAGCATTTCCTGAGCCTCCTTGGATGCCTCTGTAGCCTCAGTACCCCAATGGATATTCATGTACTCAGTCTTCTTGGAGATGAGAGAATCCCAAATTGAGGTAAGGTTATCGTACTCAGCCTTCGCCTTTTCGTAACTGCTGTAGTCTGCGCCGAATGCTTTGATGAGTGAACCGCCAATACTCAACGCTGCGGAAGCGGCTGCTGCGTATGGACCAGCACCTTTAAGAAACCCGAGACCCTTCATTTTACCGAGGGTATCAAAAGCTCCGGCTGTACTTGCTGCCGAAGATAATGCGCCTGAAGCACCACCTGTAATCTGGCCGAGAATGGAATCTTCTTCACCCATAGCCTTAAACAGATTGATTACCGGGTCAAGAACCGTGTTGAGCGCCTGCATCTTCGTCGCAAGTTCAGAGATTGCTTTAGATGAGTCGGCGTACGCTGACTGCTGATCATTCTTCAGACTCGCCTTTGTTCTTACGCCGCCTGCGATACCAAGTCTCGAAGCCTCCTCCTTGCTAACGAATATCTTCGCAGTATCATCCATACCGCCAAGGCGCTCATTTATGAACTTCCCGATAGCCTTACCGCGATTCACTCCTCCGAAGATGAAGCCGAACGGGTTTCTGCTGATTTGCTCATTTCTGAGCTTATCTAGGGCATCTCTGAGTTGTTTGATGGATTCTACAGATAAACCGGTAGTCATAGAAAACTGGTCTATCTTCTCGATCATAGAGTTGATTGTTGCCGAAGATACCCTGTCAAGGTCATCGAAGATGGCAACCCAGTCCGACTCCTGCTTGAACTGCTCGAACTGAAGCTTCGCAACTTTCTCGTTGTGAGCCTTCGTTGCGCCCTCTCTGGCTCTCTCCCTCATCTGTGGGTCTTCGATACCTTTGATGAGTTCAAGCAGTCTCTCGTATTTGAGGTTCTCATCCTCAATCTGCTGAGCAATGGTTGCATTTTTTTCAATCAGGCTAGCCATCAGGTCGATGGTCTCCTTCTTGATCTTGTTGTTCTCATCTTCCAGCTTCTTGCGAATGTCATAAACACGGGTCTCTTCGCCATACTTATCCTTGACATTTTCAAGACTCATATCCTTAACCTCATCCGTAGTCAAGTTAAGACCGGACTGAATGTTATCGTGCCTTACCGCAATATCGAGCTGCTCCTCCAGGAACTTTTTGTAAGTGTCAAACTGAACAATTCCACCGAAAGCTATATTCTGAGCACCTTTCTTGTTTCCGGTCAGCTCGTATATTTTCTTATACGTCTCGTACTGTTCGGATATAGTATCAAGCTGCTTGTTAAGCACATTCAGCTCGTCTCTTCGCTGGTCTTCAAGAAGTTTTCGGTTTTCAGTCTGAATACCTGCCTTCTCATTTGCAGCGTAGTCCAATCTGTCCTTCGTTGACGCAGGGAGAGTCTTCAAGAGCTCCTTGATGGAAGTCTCGTAGTTGGTGTAGTCAGAGATAGGGAACCTCTTCTTGTCACCAAAGATGGACTCAAACTCTCCGTCATTAGCAAGCTGACCAAGAGCACCTTCTCCATAAAGCTCCTTAAACTTCTTGATTTCAGCATACATCTTCTTGTATAAGTCGATGCGCTTCCTCAAATCTTCAAGAGCCTTATCTGTCTGCGCGCCTGTTGACCTACGGCCACCGGTTTTCTTGTTTTTCTTCTTGTCGTCACCACTAAACCATTCGCCCCAGTTATCATGATAAGCCTGCATCTTGAGTTCGTACTCCTTCTGCTTCTCTGTGTACTTATCAAGAGAAAGCTTGCCACGTGCGAGCATGTTCTTTCTGGTGTTGAGTTCCTTTTTGGCAGCAGTAATGTCCGACTCCGCGTTACTCTTTGCTTTATCGTAGTCGTCTCCAGCATCCTTTCCCCAACTCTTGACGTACTTATTCTTCTCGTGATAGTCATAACCGCTACCCTTAAGATTTTTCTCAAGCTGCTGAGTTAGATCCGAGTCATCGTTCCTGAATACGAGATGAATGACAGCCTCGAATCTATCAGCCGCAAGCATTCGCTTCAATGCGTCTGATGCAAAAGGATAGTCTTTCTGAACCTGAGCCGCAGCATCCTTCATCATGTTTGAAACCTGGACCTTCTCTGCATCTGTCAATTCCTGGTTGTTGCGAATCTTGTCGCCAATCCAAGGGAACGAAGTGTTTACTGCGTTATCGAGAGCATCCTTGAATTTATTCTCGTAGAAGCCTGTTTCAACACCCATCGCATTAAGAACGTCAGCACGGAACTGATCAGAAACATCCTGGTTCCATCCCTGCTTTGCAAAGAATGACGAAAGAATCTGGTTAGCCTTACCCTGTAACTTTGGGCTGTTGCTAATATCTCCAAGCTCATCAATGAGATAATCTCGCATGGCTTTCACCTCATCCTTATACTTTTCCTCCCAGGAGTTGAAGCTAGCAAAGTCGGATTGGGTGGCATTAATCATATTCGCCTTTGCGGATGCTGAAGAGAACGCTTCTGCTATCTCCTTTGCAGAAGACAGTTTCTCGTCGAATCCCTTATAGGTATCCTCGTTAGAAAGAGATTTCTGAGTGCTCTCCTCAACCTGTTTGAGAAGGATGAGCTGTTCTTTGAGATACTTAAGTCTATCCTCATTCGATTTCTTTTCGAGAAGGCTCATTGTGAAAGCATTTTCCTTTTCAGGAGCAATCTCCTTCAGCTTTTCCTTATATGCGTCAATAAGGTTTTCTATCTCTTTCTCATCGCCGTCCTTAATGGCTTTATCCGCATCGTTATCGCGAAGGAACTCGCCAATCTTAGTGTATCTGTCTTTCAGTTCGTCAGCAGTAGTCTCCATGTCTTGCTTCAGCTGCTGATGCTTCTGCCAGTAGTATGCAAAGATTGCAGATCCGGCAGAGATAGCGATTCCAGGAAGACCGCCAAGAAAACCGATGATAGAACTAAATCCGGACTTCAAGCCTCCGAGAAGCAAACCTCCTGCTGCTCCCCATTTGCTAGGGCTAGCCAATCCCTTCAGAACTCCACCAAGGGAGATTCTGTTTACCTGCCCCTCCTGCTTTGTGAGAGCCATACCTTGCTTGTACATCTCCTTGGTTATCTGTCCGGTAACATACAAGCGTCTTAGCTCAGCTTTTGTTATCGCATTTGCCTTTGCGAGTGCCTGGATATCCTGAATCCGAATCTGATTTTTATACTGAAGAATCTGTTTCTCCACGGGAGTTATTTTTTCTCCACGCAAAAGCTTGAGTTCAGCTTCTTTCGCAATATTTCCCTTTGAGTTCAGTATTCTTTTCCCGATTCCGCCCTCCAAGGTCTTTACTCCACGCATAAGAGCAGGTCCGGCGAATGCTGCAACCATAGCAGGACCTAAGACGTGAATTTGCTGCACGAGATTGGTAACAACATCAAGGATACCCTTGAAAGTTCCACCTATAATATTCTTGCCGTTAGCAAAGTCGGCAAGCATGATTTCCCAGGCATCCTTCAGTTTATTGTAACGTCCGAGCAAAGTCTCACTCAGAACCTGCTGCATATTATAGAACTGACCACCTGCATCAGTCATCTGCCAGAAGATAGACTTCACATCATCAAAACTTACATCTCTGCTTGATATGCGAGTCTTAATCTCTGATGTAGAGACATTTCGCCCCTCTTGCTTAGAGTAGAACTCAGATAACTTTTCAAGCAGAGGAATACCTGCATAAGCAATCTGGCGGAGTTCCTTACCATCGAGCCAGCCACGAGCCTGAACCTGACCAAACGCCAATGCGATACGGTCAAAGCTAACACCAAGACCGGAAGACATATCCGCAAGCCTCTTGGTTGTGTCATAGAGCTGGTCGTACTCAACTCCATACGCAGCCAACTGCTTAACATCTCGGTTCAACTCAGAGAACGTAAATGGCGAATTAAGAGCGAGTTCCTTAATCTGATTGAACATTGTATTCGCATTCTGCATATCACCAAGGATTGACTGGAGAGCAATATGCTGCTTCTCCATCTCACCACCAGTAGTGATGATGCTCATAGCGAACTGCTGTGCGCCGAACACAAGACCTCCCTGCAAGAAAAGTGACTTCAAATCCTGTACGGTTGAGTTCAACTTTCCTGCATGACTGTTAGCTTTCTCGAAGCCGCGAACCAGTTGAGATTGAATCTTAGCTCCTGAGTCAACGATTGCCTGCTGACGCTTCTGTTCAAGCTCAACACCTCTCTGAACCTCACGGTTTACCTTCGCTTGCTCTGAAGCAAGGTGGCTTATTGATCGAACTTCTCGCCCCGAACCAATACCGCCTATTTTTCCAAGGGATTCGGCAAACTTGTCGCCTCGAAGTTTGGCAAGGTTTTCTTCCAAGAATCTAATCTTACCTATCGTCTCCTGTATCTTGGCATCAACTTTCGTAGTGTCAATATTAAGAGACTTAGCTTCCTGCCTCTTTCCCCATAGGTTTTGCAGAGCATATTTTAAGGCTTGTATTCTATTCAGAGAGGCATCAATCTCTTTCTGCCTCTGCTTCGCATTATCCTTGAGCTGCTTGGAATACTCTTTCTCTGACTGCAACAACTCCTTGTTCTTTTGAATGAGTTTGTCCTTCAAATCAGACGGATTTACAGAATCGAGCCTAGAAGCTTCTTTTTGAAGTTCTTTCAGGCGATTTACGTATGCCTCTTGTGCGCTAATTTGATCTTTCTGAGAATCAATCGACCAATTTTTGTACGTTTCAATAATGCCTTTTCCGCTCTCTAATTTCGATAACAGTCTGTTATACTCTTCGAGCAACGGACCAGTAAGCGCCTTACCATTCATATTCCTACCGTCAACTCCAGGCGAAATGGAATGTAATTTTGATTGAGTCTCTCTTTGAATGGCAAGATTTTTTTCAAGTTCCTTATTAAGACCCTCTAAAGTCTGCTTGTATTCCTCCAGCTTTTTAGTTTCAGATGCTATTTTGTCGGAAAGAATCTTGTCGCCACCAAGCCCTTTGCTATACAGAACAGTTTCATTAAACTTATTCAGCGCATCAATATCACTGCGGAATTTAGCAACTACAGAGCTATTTTTCTCAAAAGCAGCTCTCTGGTTATTGAGATTTTGAATAGTACTTTCTATCTGCTTGCGGAAATTCTGCTGCCCGATAGCCGCACTATTCATATCTCTTTGATCCTTCATTATGTCGTGCGCACGAGTCTTATACTCAGACAAATTTGCCAAAGCGTTTTTAAACTCCTGACCGGTCAGTCCTTTTCCGGAGATGCTACGAATATCCTCTTTGATTCTCTCTATCTCAGAGCGTACTGATTCTAGCTTAGAGACATCCTGTCCTAAGCCTATACCTCTACTGGAGAGTGCATCTATATTCTTCAACAGGATCTCTATGTCTGCAAGAGCTTTCTTCTTCTGGTTCTCACCTGTTTGGATTGCGTTGATCTTATTGATTGCTCTCTCGTGCTCCCTTTCGAGTGCAATGACTTTTCCCTTCTCTCGTCCGTATGCCTGTGTTGCGGCGGCGGCTTTCGTCATTTCTACAGCAACATCGGAAAGAAGGTTCTTCATCTGCGCAGCATCGGTGAGGATTGATTTGTTTCCAGATGCCGCCTGTAATCTGGCAAGTATCTTGTCAAGCTCGGTAATACTTCCACCAAGCATGTTAGTATTGTAACCCTTCAAGGATCCCTCTGCCATAAGGTCTCGCATCCTAGCGAGCTTTTCGGTTACTCTTGCAATGTCAGCTTCAACCTTTGCTGCTCCACCAGAAAAGGCAGAAAGAGGGTTCTCCTTTTTGAACTGATCAGTAATCTGCTTTACATCACGGAATGTCATTTGAAGAACCTTGGCATAATCCTGCAAAACCTTTGCGCTATCTACGCCGCCACCACCGCCGCCTTGTGCTTTATTCTGCAATCTGAAAAGCTGATTATTGATATTCTCAAGCATCAGCTCGGCTTCCCTAAGTTTCGAGGTATCAACATTAGGATTCAGTGAGCGCAGCTCTGAAATCTTGCTGCGCTCTATATTGATTCTTTGAAGCATATCGAGATAGGAGAGAGCGTTTTTTACCGCTAACTGCAAATCTTTAGCCTCAGCGCTTTTATCGTTTTTCTTGAGTTGGGAAATCCTTCTGTTTATCTCATTGAGAACATCTGCAAACTCTTTGGCTTTTTCTGCTTGCTCCTTAAATCCAGACTTTTTCGTTCCGAATCCCTGGAGGGCACGAAGAAGCGCGTTCGCAGCATCATCCCCGGTCTTAAGCTTGTCAATGATTTTCTGCAACTCCTTGGAAGTTTTATCCTTGACACCAAGTTGGAACCACAAGTCACCTAAATTTCCACCTGCCATATCCTGAATATTTTAAAATTAGAGTTTATTGTTTAAGTAATCAGCAAGACTTATCTTCTTGCCGATGAGGCTTCCCTCATTCTTCTTTTTCTCCATCCACCTGTCGTAGAGGTCATCCATCTCCTTCTTGGTATGCTTCTTCGGACCGCCTTCCTTCTTGGCCTTTGGATAGACGACAAGAGGCTGGTCTGCAACCATGAGGTCAATCTGCGCCGATGAATAGCCCCACCAGTAGTCGTAGGCCGCGATGAAGTACTTACGCTGAAAGAGGAAACCGAACTTCTCCGCTAGTGAGAAGGCTGCTCCCCAGCTTGTTCTGCTTGGATAGCTTTTGCTTCGCTCCTCGTCATCGTCATCATCACGTCCGTCATCCCGGTCGCTAATATGGTAGCCAGTGAGAATGCATTCGATGGAATTTTTTTTTTAGAAACATCGAGGACTCTCAGAACCTCGGCCACGTCCACATCCTTGATGTAGTAGAGCCAACGCCAGTAGATCCAATACAGGAATCGAATCTTCCAGATATTGTTGAGGAGGATGCAGACGCAAATCTTGACGTTGCGCTTCCACTCGTTCTTCTCCTTAGCCCTGATATGAGAACACCTGCTCATGGTTCCCTTGCGAAGCCAACCGAGCTTGTGCTTCTTCCCTCTGAACACGAACTCGGTAGGCTCGTCGTGCAGCACGCTGTCAAGCAACTCCTGCAAGTCCACTGAAGGCTGCTCTATTTTCTTTTCTTCTGCCATGATTGTATGCTATTAAATGAAGAAGGGCGGCACGGCTGTTGATTAGCCTGCCGCCCAACGGTTTGTTATCCTGAATCTAATTACCTAAAGAAGCCTATACTTGATTAACCGCCAATACCGGAAGCTGGAGCCTTAGTAAGCCAAGCGATGCTACGCTTACCTGCACCCTCGATAGAACCTGAGAACTTAAACGCAACAGGCTCAGTACCAGAGTTATCCCACTGCAAGGTAGCGTAGAGAGCGATGTTGGTAATAACCATGAGGTTCTCCTTCTCGTCGTCAACGATAACGATAGTGCCCTTGATCTTGAACTTCTTAGGCTCAACAGCGATACCTGTAAAGCCGGTAGTAGCGTCGAGAGTTGCGTCACCTGTACCCTTCAGGGTAACCTTGGTCAGCTCGGTGATAGAATCCTCGCCGAACATAATTGTCAGCAAGTCCTTTGCCTTTGAAGGAACAACGAACTCTACGTTGAAGTCGCCGAGCTCTGCGGTAGTTGCCCAGTCGCCTGCAAGACCGATAACCTTGTAGTGGTTGATGGTTGGGTCATCCATAGTCGCCTTCAGCGAGTCAACGGTAACCGGAAGCTCAACCTCTGGGGTGATGTCAACTGTAGTCTTGCTCAAATCGGTAATAGCCTTTGAGTAGAGCAGAGTTTTAGGACCATTGAAAATGTCCTTCATCTTGTCAATAGTTGTCATAGCCATAATCTAAAATATTTTAAATTGTTATACCTGAATACTTATCTAGTACGTAACCTTCCCTGTATGATCGTTACGGAAAAACCTGCGCCGTCGTCAGCCTGGATAGCTACGTTCGGCCTGGTAACGATGATGTTGTCTGTTGAAATTGGAAATCTTTCGAGGACAGCCTTGACTTTTTTATCCATTTCCGAAGGACTGAAACCATTCGGATTCGCCGAGGAGGCCTTATCTCTTACATACACCTCTATCTGGATAGTGGTAGTATAGTCATTATAGGAACCATCGTAGTTCATCTCGTTATTCCTGATGGAGTACGGAAGACTTACGACGATGTAGCTGCCTATTTTGGTATCCACAGCCTTTGGACGATTCCTGGGGTACACCTTATCGCATATACCCTTTACGGCGTTCCCTAAGTCGAAATATATCTGCTTGATATCTACCATAGCTTACAGTTTGTTAAAAGTTGAACTATTGGCGTACACTATGCAGGCATCGAACATATCTGGAAGAGACTCGTATGTATTGTAAACAGTCTCGAAGATTCTGTTTTCCTTATCGAATACTGCATATTCAACAGGACATATCGCAACGAGTGCCCAGTCTTTCCCGGTAGATTTCACCTTTCCGATACGTCCGTATAGAAGGTTTGGACCCCACTGGTGACCGCCACCGACTGAACCGGTGTAGCCTTTGTTCTCTCCTCCGTCGTAGTAGAACGGGAGATTGTATTTCTCTCCTTCTGCCAGGGTTACTCGCGTTGGTGCTTTTTCACCTTTCGAGGCACGCACCATGTAAATGAGCTTTCCTTTGTAATACACTGCTGCATAGAACGAAGTATATGCGTTACCGGTGATATTGTAGAACGTCCTGTTCTCTTTGAAATAGTTGACGGTTCTGTGAGCAAGTTCCTGCATAATCGCAAGCATCTTGTCATACGCCAGCTTTTCGACTCTTGGTTTAATCTGATGCTCGAACTGCGCTCCAAGAGACAGACGCTTTCCGCTAAAGTATTTTGCCATAACCTAAACCCTAGTGAGATTCCAGTAAACGACAGTCCTGTTATTATCCGGTTCGCAGTCCTTGACCATACCTACCTCGGTGTTGTTTCCGACTGTGGAGTAGATGGTGTCGCCATCAAGAGGACACCTGTCAGCATCCCATTCGTCATATCTGACAGGAATCGATGCCTTCCTCTTGTTCTGATCGACATTTTTGTCTCCCTCAGTTGTGGTATCGGTGTAACTGCGGCCTTCGCCATAGTAGAGAATAATTTCCTTGTCCTCACCAACCGGAGCATCATCATCGGCGAACGGGTCATCAGGGTCGGCTTTTCCGACGACCTTCCTCACGATCTTGATGATGTGAGGGTATCTTGGGTTTCTGATGTTTTCCTTTTCCATACGCCTTATTTTATGATGTGAGGGAGAGGTTCTCCCCAAGGAGAATAATTCGCCCTCTTTACTCCGTGGGAGGTCACACGGAAGGTGGACTTCTTCTTGAGCATCGAATCAGGCTCCAGCTCCGCATATATAGCGTTAGCCTCTGCCTTCATCTCGCTCCTGTCGTTGTCCGACATATCATATCCACCTCCCGAATGAGTCCATCCGTTATCGGAATCGGAGGTGTTGTTCACCTTGCTCGGACCAAGAACAAACCATTTCAGCATGTCGGCATAGGCAAGTCTCACCTTGTCCTTGTCGCAGGCTTCGAGGTCGATGCCGTTTTCAAGCTCCCTGTCGTGCATGATGCCCAACAGAGCCTTCATCGGCATCTCGAACTTCACCTTATTAATAAGGTAGTCGTTCACAGTGTAAATGTTCATCTCCGAATCCATAGTCATACAATCTTGTTACGTTAAAGAATTAACCCTTCTTGGTAATGTCGATAATCCAACGGTAAGGAGAATCGAGCATGGCAGGAACAGAAGCGAGGAACAAGTCTGTCTTGAACTCCTGGAACATACCGTTCGCTGTGACCATGTTACGAAGCAAACCGAGGCGGTTGTTGGTCTGTGCCCAAGCAACATCCACGAGCTTGTTACCGAGAGTGTCGAAAATTCGCTTATCGAGAATTTCCTTGCGCATGAAACGCAAAGGCTTGCCAGCAGGGCGAAGAACGACTGTTCCGTCTGCCCAACCACGAATCTCGGTAACTGTACCATCGAAGCGCTTGTTGTGCTCAACCTCATCAACAATCTCGATAGGAGAAAGACCGTTGAGGTCAACAACAGACTTCAAGAACATTGCGTTGTTTGGACCGTAGTTCTGCAAAACTGCCACAAAGTTAGCGTTCGCCCAACTCTTGTACAACTCAGCAATCTGCTTGTTCTTCAAGAACACGTTATTGTAGTCGTTCTTGGTCATCTGCCATACGAGAGGTACGCTGCGGTACTCAATATGGCTGTTGCGCCAATCCTCCTCAAATTTACGCATCTGCTCAAGCAAGTCGCAATTTTCATCGTTCCACGCAAGCGCACCCGCCTTTTTGAAGTTCTCCTTTGGAACCTTTGCGTCATACAGAGGCTCCTGGATACCACGACCAATCTTGTCGTAGTCGATGAAACCGGTCGAACTCAACTTGGCTGACATGTAGGTCATAGTCATGTCGAGTGAGTCGTACAATACCTGTACCTTGTCGAGGTAAGCATCAACCAGGTCAGCGTCGTTGCCGAACTCATCCTGGAGAAGCTTCATCTTGTGGTAACGCTCTGTCGCAGTCTCACGGAAGCCGTCAGCAGCGAAGTCTGGAATTGAAGCGGTGTACCACTCAATACCCTCGTGGTCGTTCTGATAGCCCTCGCCGAGAGGAGCACGGAGGTTCATCAAGGTTGCAGGGTTCAATGTACGTGTGCGAACCTTGAAGGTTGCATCACCATTGTTAGATGTAGGGGTGAGATTTGGATCAATGTCACCCTGTGTCAGATACCAGCCGTTGTTACAGCGAAGTACGCCGTCACGATTGACGAACTTCTGAAGGTAAGTGTTGTTACCCTTACCAGTGAAGAGCTTCGCGAGCTGCTCGACACCAATATCAATTTTTGCCATAATCCTGAATCAATCTTTTTACGTTAGACAATAGGTTAAATGTGCCAGAACTCTGGGTAGAGTGACTTGTTCATCGCCTTAACGGCAGGAGGAACAGGACCCATGCGGTCAAGCCACATAACGCAGTCTGGATTCAACATACAGAAGTTGACGTTTGTACGAGGCTTGTGGTACTTGTCGCCGCCGGCATCAAAATAAGGGAAGTCGTTGTCGCTCGGAGCAAAGCAGTTAGGGTTGGTTACCATAGGCAGCACGCTCGCGCCTGCCTTCTCTGCCTCCACCAGCACGTCGCCAGCGCTCAATGTTCCAAGCGTCTCCGAGAGGGTCAGCTTCCATACGTCGCCTACCGATGTGTCGGTGGTTGCCTCCACGGCGGTCACAGTCACACCCTTTGCCTTAGTCTTGAAGTCCTTCTGACCGACCATGATGGTGTCGCCAGGGAACGGGATGTGAACAAAGCCGTTACGAACGATGTAGATGTCTGTGTCTGTAGCCGCAGCGGTAGCCTTTGCCACGCCGTAAGCCTTCAGAATCTTGATGGTAGCACCAGGACCTTCGTTGCCTGCTGTAAAGCCAAGGTCGTGCTCGATCAAGTCGCCGGCGTAAATCTTAGCCTGACCTTTGAATGGGTTGACGAGCTTACCACCAATAGGTGGGTGAACGAAGGCATTCTTAATGAGAGCCTCAAGACCGGCAAACACGTATCGGGTTCCGCCGACCTTACCTTCTGTCTGAACGATGGTCGCACCGTGGTTCAGCATACCACGAGTACCCATCTGTTCCATGTAGGAAATAGAAGTGTTGTCCATAATCTTTTTACCTTTTTAAAATTGTTATCCTGAAATTACTTCTTGTCTCCACCGCCGAATCTCTTCTTTCGACGCTCGGCCACTTCTTCCATAAACTTGTCATCATCTGTGGACGTGCCTCCGCTAGACGTGCGACTGCCTTTTGCAGGAATACCGTTTTCACCGGTAGCCTCCTTGTACTCTGCGGTGTAGATCTTCTCAGCCTTAGAAACCAGGTCGTCGATGTCGGCATCTTCGTCCGGAATCTCCAGCTTTGCGATTGCAGCATTGAGGAAGTAGTTCTTCATTTCAAGGTTTGCCTTGTCGAACTTATCCTTCAAACCTGCCTTTACTGACTCGATGGTTGCCTTCCTTGCAGCCTTCTTGTCTCTTTCTGCGTTAGCTTCTTTGAGGGCTTTGATTTCTTTGAGAAGCTCGTTGTATTTGTCGTCAGGATCGTCATCCTTGTCAGCCTCCTTACGCTTGCGCTCCTCTTCCTCTTCCTTCTTCTTGCGTTCAGCCTCCTCCTTGCTCTTCTTTACCTCGTCAGAGATATTCTTGTGCAAGTTGCCGTTGATACGCTTCAGACGGTTTGCTAACTTGGTAACCAACTTGGAATTTGCTTCCTCGTCATCACCGAAATCTTCCAAAACATCATCAAGTTCCTCATTGATGGTCTTTTGGCTAAGTTCTTTGAACTTGGTGGTATCAACCTCCTTGTTCACTAATGCTAAGAGTTCCTCTCTTGTCATGTTGTTTGTTGATTTAAAATGTTATCCCGAAAGTGGTCCCTCCACCTCGAAAACGTATAAATATACCTTTTATTTTGCAAATATATGAATAAATATGCAATTATCAAAGAAACATTGTATATTTTTGCAGTATTAATTGTGTATTTATGCAGAAAGATGTGTTTTCAGGATTAAAATTGGATAACGGAGAGCCTATTTATACTCAAGAGTATATCCAATCATTAAGAGACGCCGACAAGAAGCATCCCGACAAGCTGAAAATTATAGCTCAGCGTGGCGGTCAGGAACGCATGCTGTCTATAGACGCTGATATTAAGATAGTTGGCGGCTCGCGAGGCGGCTCTAAATCGTTCTCGTCCCTAATGGAAGTTCTGAAGGATATTAAAAATCCAGATTTTCATGCAACAATTCTTCGTAACGAAAAAGACGACTTACAGTCCTTAGTGACAGACTCTTATAAATTGTTCTCCCAATTTGGAACTTACAATAAGTCACAAAATGACATGACCTGGAACTTCGATAACGGAGGATGGCTCAAATTCTCGTACTATGCTGGAGCCTATCAGGACTTCAAGACACGATTCCAGGGGCGCCAGTATGCCTATGTTTGCATCGATGAGGGTACTCAGTGTCCATACAAGAAGTTCAAGTACCTCTTGACCAACAACCGAAATGCAGCGCATATCCGAAACCGCTTCTGGATTACCTGTAACCCAGACCCGGAATCTTGGGTGAGAAAGTTCATCGACTGGTGGGTTGACGAGAATGGATACATTATACCGGAGCGAGATGGAGTTATCCGTTACTGCTTCATGGATGGTGATACTCCGGACTCAATCTACTGGGGTAACACAAGAGAAGAGGTATACGAACAGTGCAAGGGCATCATCGATAGCCTCTGGAAGGACAGCTACGAGGAACTTGGATACACAAAGCTCGAAATGTTCATCAAGTCGGCAACATTCGTTCGCGCTGACGTATCAGAGAACATTAAGCTTATCTCTACCGATGCCTCATATCTCGCCAACCTTGCCCAACAGGACGAGGAACAGCGTATGCGAGATCTGGAAGCTAACTGGAACTGGAAAGCTGCCGGAGATGACATGATCAAGATGGAAGACCTTGATGAAATCTACGACAATGCAGAACAGATAGGAGATGGAAAACGCAGAGCTTCTGCCGATATTGCTTTCACCGGCGGCGACAACTTCGTGATGTGGCTTTGGGAAGGATGGCATTGTAAAGACTTGGTTGTGCTGAGGCTGGACCCTAAGACTCTTGTTTCGGTAGTTGAAGCTAAGCTGAGAGAGTGGGGCGTTGAGGAATGCAACTTCACTTACGATATGCAGGGCATAGGTCAGTACTTCAAGGGGTTCTTCAAGGATGCTGTTCCATTCAACAACCAGGCTGCACCTATCGCTAGGAATCATCAGGAAGAAGAAGGAATCAAATACCTCTATAAGGATTTGAAGTCTCAGTGTGCGTGGTTATTCTATAAGATGATAAAGGAGAAGCAGATTTCCATCGACTCGGCCCTGCTTGAAAGAAAGTATTCAGGAAACGGATTTGACAAGGTTCCTCTCAGACAGATTCTTCAGAAGGAGCGTAAGATGCTCAGACGTGACGAGAATAGCGATGATAGGGGATTCAAGCTATTACCTAAGAAGATTGCCAAGAAGTATGTCGGGCACTCGCCTGACTTCTTTGAATCTTGGTTCTACGTAATGATATTCAGTTTAACAAAAAAGAAAAATAAAAAGGTAAAAGGATTATGGAGGCTATCAAGGTAAATAATGTAAGGGAGCTGCTCGTAAGGAAGCCATTCTACGAGCTTACTCCTGCGGGATACATGAAGCACTCGGCTGTAAGCGACGTTGTTCCTGACTATTACGACGGAACGATGCCAGACGACACCATGTATCGCCGCATCAAGACGCAGGCAGACTTCCTGCGTGAGTATTATCCATCCGCCCATAGGATTATGGATGAGAAGGAATACCCGGACATCTGGAAGCTGAACCCTGAGAATAACAGGTGGTACTGTCAGAAGATTCAGCGCACAGCCTTTGCGTTCCAGCAGCTCATCCACACGAAGCATTTGCTGCACTTGACTGGCAACGATGTTCAGTTCGAGCTTGCTGATGGTGATGACTACGAGAACGAGAAGAAGGTAGAGAAGAATCAGAAGACCCTCGATGTGTTCAAGAAGGGCTGGCTTATGCACGATATGGAGATTCGCTTCTTTGAAGCTGTAAGTGCGTATCTGAAGGTTGCAGAATGTGCAATCGTCGGTTTCTTCGATGAAAAGAAGAAATTCTGCACACGAACACTCTCTTATGATCGAGGCGATATACTGTACCCTCACGTCGATTCACTCACTGGCGATCTCCTGTGCTTTGCCAGGAAGTACTACGACTACGACGATGAGGGCAACGAGAAGACCGAATATGTCGAGGCTTGGGATAACCGCAAGTTCTACCGCTTCAAGAAGGCTGTCAAGTCTGGAAAGGTGAAAGAGGTAATGACGAAGATTGCTAGGATTTTCGGAATTGACGACTACACCCTCATTGAAGAGAAGGACCACGGCTTCCAGTTCGTACCGGTAGCCTATGCACGTAACGAAAACGGACCTTGCTGGTTTATGGTTCAGAAGAACATCGAGGACTACGAGGAGGCATTCTCATATCTCTGCGAGAACAACAAGGCATACGCTTTCCCTATTCTTACACTCACAGGTGATGGCGAGGATATTTCTATAACTGGAGATGATATGACCGGCTCTGCGAAGACCATCATGATTACCGACACTAATGGCAAGGCTGAGTTCTTGAATGGCACGGATGCCTCTGATGCCTTCGCAACGCAGCTCAACAAGTCGTACGACCTCATCTATGAGCTGTCGTTCACCGTGAAGCCACCTGAGCTGAAGTCTGGTGACCTCCCGGGTGTAGCCATCAAGCTTCTCTATTCTCCTGCACTGGAGGTTGCAATGAACGATGCACAGGAGTTACAGGCATTCCTGGATAAGATTCTCCGCATCTGTCAGTTCGGTATCGGTACAGAGGAAAACTGCGTCGCTACAATGTCTGGGCTTCCAATCAACGCGTGGATAAGTCCGTATGTTCATAGTAACAAAACCGAACAAATTACAAATATTGCCACTGCGGTTCAGAACGGATTCCTCTCTAAGCAGACGGCTTCTGAACGCTGTCCTGATTTCCCTAAGACCGCTGAATATGAGCGTATCATGCGAGAGAAGAAGGAAGAAGATCAGCAGGACCTCCTTATGGACATGCAACGTGCGGATAACGAAACAGAGAATGCCATCGAGGAGCAGAAAGCAACGGCGAAGATTCAGAATGGAGGCAGCGGAAACGTACGTACTGGTCGTGGCGCTGGCAGGCCGAACAAAAGCGGCACAGACTGGGATGAGAACGGCAACTGGCCGGGCCGTAACAACTGGAAGACCGTAAAGAAGTAAGCTTATGGATGAGTTAAAACGTTCTGTCGATTACAGCAGGAAGCGCTTGCAGGCAATCCGAAACTGTGAGGGCCACATTGCAGATATTCTCTGGAAATCAACACGGAAGATAGTTACCGCAAGTAAGCGATACAGAGGTATGGGCAGGCTCACAAACGAGTCGGCCCTGCTCTCTTACGCCAAGAATGTTACTGCCGAGTCAGAGGAGAGCATTAATAGCTACATCTCTGCCTACTCAAAGGCTTCATGCAAGATACTTGGGATTGATAGCGAAAACATTGAATCGTTTCTCGTCAGCGACATCTACGGAAAGACAACATCCGAAAGAAATGCCGCCTATCTCGGAAACTTTGCTGAAGATATTGTAAGGATGATCAAGGCGGGAACATTGATGGGATATTCAGAACAGCAGCTCATTTCTTCCATCAGAACCGGCTACAAGGACCCATACCACACATCAGTCATCACCAAGGCGAAGAGAAAGGACATCAACATCGATGTTCCTTCTTACGGAAAGGGCTACTACAAGAACGCCTATCAGACTATCGTAAGAAACGCTTCTCAGGTTATTGCTTTGGCGTGGGGACAGGCAGAGCAGGAGTATGGGCAGGAGAACAAGGCTATCGGGTTCTATGTCAAGAGAGGAAGCGACTTCCCGTGCTTGATTTGTCAAAACGAAGCCGATGCCGGACTCCATTCTTTCAAAGATCCATACCCACCATTCCATGTTTCGTGTCAATGTTTTACGGTATTTGCATTCAAGGATAATAAAAAGAAATAAGATTATGATTGAAGAAACAAAAGGATACACGTTATCCGTCGATACATATAAGAAGGCGAAGGCTCTTAAGATGAAAGACCCTCGCTATTATATCTACGCCAGCCTCCGTGGTTCAGGTATGTCTGTCCGTGACAGCTGGGCCATCGCATTTCAGGGAGAAGGAATAGGTGTGTGGGAGAAATCTTTCCTCGAAAACGAGATGAATAAGCTAGAAGCCCAGGAGTCCGTTCAGAAGAGAATCGCAGAGGTGCAGGGAAAGAAAGTGAAGAACGAGAACGCCGATGAGCTCACCCAGGAGGAACTTATTAAGGCTACCTCGAAGGAAGAGATTCTGAGAAACCTCGTTATCGCTCAGCGCAAGCAGAAGTTTGGCTCTCCAGAGTGGCAAAAGACGACAGCCATGATAGCAGACTATTCTAAGATTAAGCAGGATGAAATTGATACGGAAAACAATGTGGTCCATTACTACATTCCTCTGTCAATGCCTCGATGCTGCGAGGACTGCATTATCTTTAAAAATGGCCAGGCGACATTCCAAAAGAAGAAGAAATAGTTAAATTCGTGTTAAAGTAACTTTGTTTTACTAGAATTTCTGCAAAACCAAGTACCTTTGCAGGCAGATATACGTTCACAGATTCGTTCTGCTGTTCGTAATTCTGTTTAATTGGTTACGAGGGGTGGTGTCTTCACAGATACCACCCCTCACTTTTATATTATGAAAGTAGAAGAAAAATATAAACTCAATCAGTGATACTTCTCTCCGGTGATGAGTTCAAGCGCAATTCGCACCTGATCTTCAAGCATATCGTCATTAAACGTAGGCAGAACGCCGTATGATGGCAGTTTCTTCGTCTCTGCGGCCTCCAAAATAAACTGGAGTGCCTGTACCAGGGAAGTATGGTCTTGAACGACCTCAAGTAACTTATCGCTCATCCTTGCCTCCTTCCTTCTTAATCTGCTCTGCCATCTCAAGAATAGTCTCGGCGTGCTTATCTCGGTCGATGACTTCCTGCACGGCCTCATCGCTCTCCTTGCGAAGCTGTTCTTCTGTCTTACCCTCATCGGCAGCAGCATTCAGTCTCGCAGACTCACGGGCAAGGTACTCGTCACGAAGCTTCAACTTACCTGCCGTGTATTCTGCATCGCCAGGCAACGATGTATCCGCATACATAAGTTGGGCAAATGCCTCGATGATATTTCCATCGTCCTTGGAGAACTCGTAATGGTCTCCTACGGCGGCCACAGGAACACATTCATTGAGTGCAGCGTACATTGATGTACCGATAGAGTACTCGATTCCCCATGTGCCGGCAATGTTAGCAATCTTGATGAAAGGCAGCGAGCCTCTCTGTAAATGCTTCTTGATATCAGCAGGGATATCCTCTCTGAGTGAAGCAACTTCTTTCTTAGACAAGCTCTTGCTGAACTTCAGTACAGTGAAGTGTCTTGTCTTGATAGTCTTTCCAAATGGTAATGCCATGATAACAATATTTTAAAGTTCAACTTTTATTTCCTTATACTCGAAATCTGTGCAAGATGGATTCTCCTCAGAAGTAAACCTAATCTCATTAGGGTTATTACAAGTTCCATCCTTAAAGAAGAAACAATCCTTGCAAGTGTAATCAGTCTGCTCCATGTTCCTTACGTTTTTGATATTCCATCAATGTCAAGATACAATAGTTAGCGCAGTCAAGGAGAGCATCTTCCAATGGCTCGTTAGCAACTTGCGCTTCATTATCCTTCAACGTCTTGATACGATTCACTTCCTCTCGTATCTTTCCGTAGCCGTAGTTAATACCAAGCTCATCATACATTTCGGAAAAAGCATTCCCATAATCGTGATTCTTACGCTTGTAGGTATCGATCATCTTGTCGGTGATATCCACGAAGCGGTCAGCATCACTCTTCTCGGATTCTTTTTTTATTGGTGTTTCTTTAAAATCCGAGAAAATAGAACACATCGCCAAATCAACTATATCCACACAAACTGCTGCTAAATCGGGTTTAAAGAATGCTACGATTTCGCATTTTTTATCCGTTATAGCTATATCGATAACTTTGATATGTTGAATCCTATCAATAGAGCCTAATGGGTCTATTTTATCAGCAAACACCGAGCCTGCAATCTTTATCAAATTACACTTCGTAATCTGCAAGACAGACCCTATCTTAATATCTTCTATTCTAATCATAAGCTATTTCTTAACTAAACGTTCATAATACTCCTTACACTTTTTGTAAGCCTCCGATTCAGACAATGCCATAGCATCATCAAAAGAAATACTTTCATCCATCAAGAACAATCTAACGTTCCTCTCACCAAGCTTCTGTAAGTCTCGGTTAATATAATGCGAGAATCCGATTTTTGAAGCCTTGGCAGTATTCTTTGCTTGGAAATAGAATTCATCATGCTCATCATAAAACGTTCCTTCCTCGTACACCTCGCACATCACACCTTTTTCACAAAGCTCTGTGTCGTGCTTTGTTTTGTTAAGCTCGTACACGTGAATACCAGTAATGGTATCTATCTTATCGTGACTTCTCCATCCATTCTTTGAAACCTTATAGCAATAATTTCTCATAAGCTATTTCCTTCTATATTAAACCCCAAAACAAAACCAAAGCAGACCATAAACTTTCATTTCTGCTTTCGAAAGTTGCTTAAAGCACTCAAAGTCATAGTCCTTATTTACATAAGCCCTAATTGGAGGTGCAAACTCTTTTTGCTTAACTGCTATTGTATATTCCGATTTGTGTGGAAAAACAGAATTCATATCCTCAATAACCGCACACATAACCATTCCGTTCTCTCGGACATCCGAATTACTTTCTATTTGCTGCTTTAGCTTTCCGACGGAATTATTTAGGAAAAACTCTTTAGGCGCAAAGTAAATGTAACCAAGTTTTAATTTCTCATTTTTATCCATAAGCTATTCCTCCTTATCTTTTAGTTCAACGAAATCTCCAATGCCCAAACGAGCCTTGTTGATGCAAGATGCAATCCAACCAATCAGGTAGGCAGAAGGCTCGCCGCCGTGTTCCATACCAATGTCATCCTCGATGTTATCGCAGGCATGAGAAGCTTCATGGCAACAAACCCCCATCTTCATAGAATCCTTGCTTGCAAAATTAATAAATGAACAAAGCTTCTTATCCGACTTTTCTCTAACGATATCGTAGGTTATTGCGTCAGAATTAGAAAAATCAACTTTCAAAACCTCGCCATTTCTACCTTCAAAACACTTATTAGCGTCTTCTTGGTTCATTCCAATAGCGACACATAGCATTCTTGGATAGATAACAGGGTCGTATTCGTAATATCCTTTCTTCTTCATATTTTCAACTATTTTTGTTTTGACACAATCTCGATGGCAGACAATAATGTCTTCTCACTGATACCTTTTCCACTACCAACACCATCTTTCTCTATTCTTTCAAGAGATTTCTCAATAGAGCAAAAATCATCCTGAGAATTACTTATAAAGCCATCAAGTTCTTCACTTACACTACTGATACAATCGTTGTTTTTTTTAACAATAGCTTCAAGACGACCGAAACACTTGTCGATATAATCCTTCAACCTTTCTTCATGCTCTATAATGTTTATAGAGTTTGCGATTCTTACATGTGTCCAGTTTTCTTCTACACATGCATAATAATCTCCTTTCGTATCATCATGAATCTTGGAAGACACAACTCTTAGACACACGAAATCGTCTCCATCCATTACTGCATACACACCCTCTCCTGATGGGTATAGTTCGGCTTTCGCCTTATTATCCCTACTTTCTCCTTGTATGTAAGCGACCTTTCCTAAAATATTAACTCTAATCTCCATATCTCAACTATTTAAATTTCTCGAAATAGAACTCAATAGGTCTATCAAAGTACTCTTCAATTAAACCATAAGCTAGCGACATCTTTACCTGAAAAGAAGCTTTGCCATTAAGCAGACCTTTCGCCTGTCTTGTAATCTCTGAGCGAAATTGTTCCAAACTCATATCACGCTTACGAAGATTGCAAGACCTGCAAGATGGCATATAGTTCTCCATACAGTCATCGCCATGGGAAACAACAAACTTGCCATCCTTGTCGCTCCAACGCGAGTAACACCCTCGATTCTTCGGGACGAGATGGTCAACCTGCATATCCTTATACTCAATGCTCTTGCCGCAATAAGCACAATGCCCATCGTATTTGCGATATATTTTAAGTCTATCTTCTTTTTTCATAATCATTAATTATGTAACCTACCAATATGCCACTTTGAGCAAACCTTGCACAAGTAAGGATGCCAGCCGAGTGCCTTCAGATTCGGATTCTGATTCAGGAACTCCCAAGCGTCATCCTCAGTCTCGTATGCGACCTTCGCCTTCCAGGAATGAACCTTCTTAGTCCAATGTTCTGGGCATGGTTTGAACGGCGGCACTTTATTAGGATTGTGATGTCTTCTCATAATTAAAAAGCTGTATATCTCGTTCTACGTATATCTTCTAGCCTTTCACGAGCAGAAAGCCGTCTTTCAAGCGAAGAATCGAACTTTTTGGCTATCTGCTCGAATCTGAAAACCATTAGGTCATCCTCAGAAACCTTCCACATCTTCTTCAGCCACTCGTTATTGAGGCGCTCTGTAATTTTTCTTATTCTGTCGCCGTAGAGGATTTCGAGCAGCAGCTCGTTTAAGCCTTTACTGCATTCAACATCAATGGTGAACTCACCACTGATATTTCCATACCTGAAAGAAGACATCCTATCGCCTGATTCAGCAGCCTTATCTACATACTTCTTAATAGAGCCAGATACCTCTTCTTCGTTGGAGTCCGCAGGTAGCAGCCATATTGTTGACTCTGGCGAAACAACAGCAGGAAACTGACAGTCGCCTATAAAAAACTCAAAATTACGTTCTTCTCCCATAAGCTACAAACATTTGAATGAAATACTGTTCAACGTCCTGTTCACCGCAATCTCACTCTCGTTACACATGGTCCTCATGCACTCCAGGGCATCCTCGCGAATAGCAGTCATAATCTCGCTCATCGAAGCGGTGGCCGGAACGATATTCCCGTCAGCCTTCTTCTTCGTGATACAGGAGATAATCTCCTTGATATATTCCTTGTCTATCATAGAAATCTGTTTTATAACCGTTAATCATCAGGCTGAATGAAGCTCTCCGGCTGCTTGATGTCCTCCTCACCACGCAATTTATTCTTCACGTCATTGATGAGAAGCTCCTGCTTCAGGTCAATCATCTGGGCGCCGTACACCTGATACGTCATTCCGCCCTGCGACCTCTTCTTGAAGAAGCCGTACTTGTCGCTCATATCACGCCCGAACTTCTGAATCGTAGGGATATCCTTCTCCTCGACATCGTTGGCCTTGCAGAACTCGACGAACCTCTCGTACATCTCCTTGGCAAGCATGCACTCCGAAATCTCGCCCCTCGCCTCTTGGCTGCACCTCATATCATACGCCCTTATCCAGGCATATATAGGATTGCTTCCTAGAAGAGAGATAAGCAGCTGCCTCCTGCTGCCCTCAGCTGCCGGGAACCTGTACTTCCTGCTCCTCAGCTCCATCGCGCCACGGAATATCCAGTTGAACACTCCGCTCAGCTCCTCACGGATGATCTTGTTCGCCAGCTCCGGGTCCTGCCTCTCCTTTGGAACGGTCACGTCGAAGCTCACGTACTGCAAGCGCCTGATGAATCCGAGCGAAGCATCGTCTGGGAACGGAAGTTCATTGAGGTTGAAGATGAGGTAGGGGATTGAGTTCCCCTCCAGGATATCCCTGCCGAGCTTTCTCATCGGGACGGGCTCTCCGCTCACGAGCCTCTTGAACATTCCGGTATTTTTCCTTCCGAACTTCTTCGGGTCGGAATCGGAAGACCAGTTGAAGATGGCGTTCCTTATAGGATACCTTCCCCTCATTCCCTCGTCACCGTCAGCAGTGAGGTCGGCGTAGTCCATCTTGCTTATCCTGTCCTTTCCGAATATGTTGCAGGCAACGTCGAAGATGACACTCTTTCCGTTGGCTCCCGTACCGATGAGCAGGAGACACAGCTCAATCTTCGATGATTCCTTCCCCTCGTACGGATTGTATGCAGTACCTCTCTGTATGAGACCGAGGCCGAGGAACATCTGGAGGATCATCCTCGACGTCCTGTCAGGGAGCACCTCGTGTATGAAGTTCATCCACCTGTCACACCTCGCCCTCGGATTGTAGTCGTAGGGATGGTAGTACGTAACATGGTAGTCGGGAGAGAACGGCATCACGTTCGGATACTTCAGTCCGCTGCCGAAGTCAACAACTCCGTTGGCGAATGCAACGATATCGAAGGTCGGTCTCAGTATGTTGTAGCACTCTATCACCTCCATGAACGACTTGTTCATCACCGTACTTATGCCTAGCATCGGAGCCATGGCCAGGTCGAGGAGCAACAGCTGGTAAGCCTGCTCCAGTACGATCTTCGGAACAGCTTCGTATATCTTGCCGTTGAACATGTAGTACGAACCGCCATAGTACTTCACCGGAGCCTTCTTCGCCAGACGTCTCATTGACCTGATGAAATTAGACTTCAGCTTGTTGTACTTCTCAGAGTTCGCCTTACCCCAGTCCTGACAACGGAGCTCTTCGAATCCGTACTCGTCATGCCTCGAAAGGTCCAGCAGCTGAGCGTGCAATGTGTCTATAGCAATACCATTTTCCATTTATGTACAATAATAATATTAATTTTCCGTTATTGTGTAGGATTACCCCCGATAAACAGGGACTTTCTGACGGATAACACGTGTCAGCTCGTCCTTACAACATGTCGACTATAAAATATCGACAATACAAAGATAAGGAAAATATCCTGAATATACGCTAAAACACTAGTATATAAAGGGTATAAATATACATTTTAGATATACATGAAATGAATATTAGATATACATTTATGGTTTTGCTCACCAATATAGAAGTTAATGTTGTCAAATGTTAAAAATAGGTAGATGAATGAATATGCATAAATATATTTTCGGTAGCAAAAGTAATTAAACCTTACAAGTAGGTTGAAAAATCGGAAGAAAAAATTTTTAGATGAGGTGACTACCGCGCTGATTTATGGCTATTTAGGGGGTGTGGGGGTCTGTTTTGAAAAGATAGGACAATATATGTTAGTTTACACTATATAAAACATCAAAATATCGCTTTTTTTGACAATTCAAAATTGTTGGTTTATATTATCCTAAAATTCTTGTAACCGCCTAATAATCAGCTATTTAACTTGTATTTTATTTTCATACATTTGCATATTATTCCACCCTTATTTTACTAGCATAAACTAACATAAAAATACTATAGTGTACAATATACACTAACTAACTTACTATCTATCAGCTTGTTATGTAATTTTGCCTATTTACTAGAATTTACCCATATTTTGTTATATGTTATTACCTTATAAATGCTATATAACATATTATTTGTTGTATGTATTTATCATTTTTGATATGTTATAAAACATATATTTTGTTATATATTATTTTGCAATACGTTTCTGTAATAGTAAAACAGAAAACAATCCAAAGAAAGATAAATACAAAGATAAGATAAAAAACAATATTATATAATATTAAACTGGTTAGTGCACCGATATTGTACACACAATATGAGAAAAGAGTACAAAGATAGAAGACCATATTTTGCAATACGTATTACATTTTTTGTTTTTGATGATATATAGCCAAATTTGCTTTTTGAGAGGGCTTAAATCTGCATACCTTATTTCTAGTAAGGAACACTATTAAAAAGCCCTTAAACGGCAAATAAAGGGCGTTTTAGCTATATTCCATATTAGAAGACTATAAAACGCAAACGCACCTAAATACAAGTAGGTTGTAAAAGAGTTAAAAAAGCATAAACCAACAAATATTTTCGGAATTATTTACAAGGGTTTAAAAGATTGTTTGTACCTTTGCAGCAGCTATTGAAAGATAGCCTAAAACTACATATAGGGGTATATGTAGCCGTGCGAGTCGGCACAACATATTGAAACAATTCATATAATTAATGCCCGATTGCAAGGGGTTTAAATAAGTGCTAGAAATTATTATGAAGACAAATGAGCAAATCGAGAGTGCAATTATTTCTAAGTTTGCTGATGATGTTTTAGGTGTTTCAGCAATTAAAGAGGAACACGTTAACAATCAGTTGGCAGTTTCTGACAGTGATTTGGCAATTGCAGCAGCTAAGAAAGCAGCAGCGGCAGCAGCTTATAAATCAGCTGAAAATGAGTACCTTTTGCGCACCAATTTAGGAGATATACAGACAAATATCCTACAAAGAGCGGTTAGGGAATTTGCAGAGCTTAAAGAGGATTTCGATTTCCTCGTATGGGTCGCAAAAAATCATAAGCTACAATTAGTTTCTGAAATTTGCACAGATACAGAAACCCGTTTAATGAGTTTTCTTAACAATACGTATGCGGTATATATCAGCGGCAAAAATGCAGCGAGAAAAGCAGCGAACGAGAAAAAAGCAGCAAAAGCAGCAGCAAAGGCGAGACTCGAAAATGCAGATACCAGTGTACTTTCTGATAGCGAGTTTGAAAAAATGGTCGCAAAAATGAGAGCAGACCGTGAAAAAGCAAAGAAAGCAGCAACAAAGTAACAATAAATAAGGTAGTGGGATTTTTCCACTACCTTATTTTTTCGTACCTATATTCTAGAAAGATTTTTCTAGAATATTTTTTTTAGATTTATTTTTCAGAATTGTTTCAATATAAATTTTCCCTACATTATTTTTCAATACCTTTTCGTGGTATGTAGGATAAACACAATTTTTAATTGTGGCTAAAATTGAAAACGTAACTTGTAAGCTAGATTTTCAAGCGGAAAATCTAACGAAACATACGAAATATTTTTTAGGCGGCACAACTGGGGTGGTCATCCTCAGACGTACCAACTACCGGCGGCGAGCGGTGTCTCTCCGTGATACGTGAAACAGAATATAAGAGACTGAGATTTCTGTGGAGCGTATCACCGGAGCGGACACAGGGAGCACAGGCACAGGAGCGAGGCGGTTAAACGACCTTGCGAGGATTGAAGGCTAACCGACGGCAAGGGTACGGATGGAGACAGAACGAAAGTTGTGCGATACGGGCGCAGTGTGATTATAAGGCGTACCGGGAGAAACTATGAAAAATCATAATTCATATTCTATCCCGTTGGCTGCGGGTTAAGGGATACGAGATATCCTGAAAGGCTGCGTGTTGGATGGCACGTGGAGTGGTTTCCGTTGCAGGGATTTTCCTGCACATCATATTCGCCCAGAGTTTTAAAAGTGTGGGCTGGCGAATATAAAACACACTTTCTGAAAGCGGTTGCTTGTCATCCGTGCGAGATTTATCTCCTCAGAAATAAACAAGCTGCTGGCAGAAGCATAAAATCTGTAGGGTGTGAGCCACGTAGTTAAGACGATAAAGATAAAACGTGGTGCAAAGATGCACATCCTGGCTAAATCGGGGCGGGGAGAAATCTCCGCTCTACAATTACAAACCATTTAAACATATAGATTATGATACAGAATTTTGATTGCAGAGGACAGAGAATGATGGAGAGAATTATTGCAGACAGACAGACCATCTACAATCGTGTAGAGTTTATCTCGTGGCACAATAATACTCTAGCTCTGTTTCTAGCCTAAAATCCGTAGCCAGTACGATAATTGTCGTGTGTGGCTACGGAACAATTACCAATAAAATTAGAATTATGAAAGCAAGACAGATTATTTATTCAAGTACGATAATTGTGCTTGGATTTATTCAGAGTGTGCCGGCATTAATCATGCTAGCAAGTACGAATATTATCGTAATTCTGCTTGGAATATTTTGGGGTATTCTGCTTGGAATATTCTGGAGAAGTACGATAATTGGCAGATGGTTCTTCAGGGAGCTGTGGAGATCTACACTCCGCTTGGAGAATTTCATCCTGCCTGGAGTGTGAGGAATCTAGAAAGTACGATAATTGTGCTTGGAAACATTTAGCTAAATTCTGCTTGGAGAGATCCAGGCAGTACGATAATATAACCAATTAAATTACAGAATTATGAAAGCAATTAGTAAACAGCATGTAATAGAACTGCTGAACAAAATTCAGGTGACCGGATTAGATAATTCTAGGTACAGCGTAGACGAATTCAAATCTCCTGTAATAGCAGAGAAATGGTACGGAAAAACCACCGGGCGTACGAAAATACAGCCAGGTACATATTGTGCTCTGTGGTTTAATGAAGCAGACTGCACAGACGAACCTCTCATCTCATACTGGATAGATAACACTCTTACAGAAGAGAACTTTGAGTACTTATTCGGAGATAACGGCGGCTGTATTATCCTCATCTGCTTGGATTTATTGTAGCCAAAAATGTGCTCAGGCATTTCCCTGGGCATACTATGTAGAACCATTAAACAAATTGAATTATGCAAGACAGAAAATCACAAAAGAACTTCGAACGTGCATTGCTCCACGAGATGGAGAAAATTAAAATTGCTGCACGCCAGTGGCACAACAACAATACCAGAGGCTACAGAGATTATCGTAGCAAGGAGGCTATCTCCAATAGTTTCTCTGAGATTGCTATATTGTGCATGAGCTAAAAAATGTGCGTGGCGATTGTCACGCATACTATTCACCAATATTTTAGATTATGAAGAAGTTAGAAAATCCCAAGTGGGAAGAGTGCAGAGATTATCTGCGCAACACGATCCTGCCTAGATTGCAAGAGATTCAGCGTGATTTGTTCGGTGACGAGTTTCTAGCACCGGTAGTTAGCGTTGGCGGAAATGGAGAATACGTCTCAGCGCATATTTCTGTCATGAAAGACACCAAGGTACTGAATAGCGTTTATCAGCATTTCTGTTTTTGCGATAGCCGTGAGAAGATAGATTCTCAGTACGCACAGCTCACGGAGTTTATAGAAAAGTACAAAGCCTGAAAATTGAGCGTGGCGATTGTCACGCTCTCCTACAAACCAAATATTAGAATTATGAGTAAATGGGTACAATTTTATCACAAGCTTAACAAGTTTGACCTTGTGAACATGAGATTTACGGATGAAGAAGAAACCGTAGAGATGGTGGGCATGGATTCTGTCATGCGTATCGACGGCAGATGGAATATGCCGTCCATACGCGCTGCGATACAGAAGAAAATCGAGAGGATGAAGAATTTCGATGATTTTGATCCCTGTGCATTCTCCATTCTCACCGGCAGTTCTATCCTGAATGCTTCAGAAAGTCCGGTGTACAATCTCTGAGCCAGAATTGGGCAGTACGATAATGTGCTGCCTGCTATTAACCAAAACAGAATATATTATGACAGCAGAAGAAAAGACTCAGCTAGAGAAGCTTGTAGAGAAGTATTTGAAAGAAGACGCGTACAAACCACGAGAATGGGGAGAGAAAGCCGCAAGGGATTTCCACAGTGCCTTAAATTGTGAGTGGCTTCAAACGTACAGCTTTAGACCAGACCCGGCGTAGTTATTTGCTACGCCTCCAATTATTAACCAAATTAAAATTAGAATTATGACAGACGGAGACAGAAGGTTCCTTGCCAGGCTCGTAGCGAGCCACAAGGCAGTTATTAGCGAGGAGTGTGCGAGAAAGAAGCTCGACAAGAGCGAGTATTACAGACGTGCCTCTCGTGCGGACAAGAAAGCTCAGGAGATTGAGCGTGCGTACATGCGTCCTAGAAGATTTTAGCCAACATTCTGTGCAGCCTATCTGCACAGAAACCATGTTTAACCAAAAATACAATAGATATGGAGTATATTAAGAGGACAGAGAACAATACGCGCGTTGACGTGTATTTCGATGGAGAAAAGTATGTATTCATCAACGCATTCCACGGATGTGTGGCAGTTGCGAGAAGAGAAGGACTCGTTGAGTTCACTAATGACGGATACAAGGCTCACGTCAAGTTCAAGGTCGAGAAAACGAGATGCACCATCAGTAAGAGAACTATAGATGGCGTCATCTATAAGATGGAGAACAGATACATGAGCACTGTCGTTGAGTATGAATGGAAGGAGGTTGACAGAGATGACTTGCCTTATGCCGTGAGCGTGAAAGTAGAGGAGCGTTAAGCCAAAAATCCTGCGTGGAGACACGTAGGAGCTATTATTAACTAAATATTCAAAGGATATGAAAGAAAGTATTGAGGCTATGCTGTGGGATTTCATTATTGATAACAATATCGCCACAGAGGACGAGGTTAGACTTGTCACGGATATAAATGGCTTGAACGAGGAAACGATGACAGACATTATTTATGCCAAGACAGGACTACGAAGTTACGAGCAGTGTAAAGATGAAGGCTACTCCGGCACAGATGAGCTTGACAGCTATTATTGTCTTGACGAAGACGAAGAAGACAATGAAGAAGAGGATGAAGATGAAGAAGAGTAGTATTTGCCTAAAAAGGTGCGCCCATGTCTGAGCGTGCCTTCTATTGTTTAACCAAGATAAATTATTTGAATTATGGCGAATAAATATCAGATCACAAACCAGAAGCAGCTTCGTGAAGCATTCTGGCAGTTTTGCGACGAGTGTGGTATCGACTACACAGGTAAGAAGACAAAGTTCAACCTTGACTTGAACATGACTTTCAATGACTGGAAGGACGGGCTACAGAAAGATGGTGTGATAAGCGACAAGCTTTGTTTCAGAGCACTTCTGTATTAAGCCAAACCAATCCTCACTCCCACGGGTGGGGATTTCTATTAACCAAAAAGATTGAAATATGAAGAAAATTGAGATTACGAGAACTGGCATGGGCGAGAAATGCCCATACCCGAGGTTCAGCAAATTACTGGCAAAAGGCTACATAATGTGCCATCGCTGCAAGTATTGTGCTGAAATTATCAGTGAGACAGAAATAATGTGTAACTATAATTAATCTATAATTATGAGTGAATTAGAGAAAATCCTGAATGACGATTTGCTGAAGTGTGAAATCGTTGAGTCTGCAGAGAACGAGGCAAGACGTGTGGATCTTATTAAGTGGACGCATGACAATACATTCTCAGTAGCTGAGGTGAATAAGGATACCGGCAAACTAGAGGTTACAGATGTTCCTGGGACAGATGAGCTTGAAGCATACAAGCATTTCTACAGAAAATGTGGCGATATCGCCATAATTAGCTAAAACTCCCCACGATAATGTGGGGAACCATTACGAACCAATTAAATAACAGAATTATGGCAAAGAAAGTTTATGCTCTCTATCGCACAGACAAATGGCATACATACGTAAGTCGCGAATTACTTGTTGTAGCAGGTAGTATCAGGAGATGCTGTAAGGTAGCCAAGGACGATGGAGCGACAAAAGAGCAGATTGAGGATTTGCGCGGTTACCGCCATCAATCCCAGTGTACCAACGAAACCGATTACGAGTACGACATTGACACGTACACGCTCAACGAGAGTTTAATCAGCTAAAATCCCTCTTCGGAGGGAACCATTATGAACCATTAAACAGATGAATTATGGAAAAGAATATTGTAGAAGTTGTTATGAACAACAAGGGTGAAGTTATCGAGAAAGTAGCCGATTATATCGGTGTTGAAAGCCTCGCCAAGGTAATTGAGGGCCTCTATCGTGAGTGTCTGGAGGAATTCGATGACGCAGAAGATCTGGAAGAATACATTGCAGATGTGCTCAGTGAGAATATCCAGTCCCTTGCATGGGAGTTTACTCACAAGGTAAACAGAGAGATGAAGAAATATCTCCATCTTGACGACCAGCGCATGGATGGAAATTTTGCCAATCTGTACAACGATTATCCCAGACACGTTACAGGTACGTTCTGGGCGACGGACTACGATGGCGACGATTACTACGATTTGTACCCTCAGATGGTTGCCCGTCTTGATGCCGCAGAGGACAGCGAGCAGGCTAGCAAGGACAGAGAGTACCTCGAAGAATGGTATTTTAAAGCGTTCGGTACGTACAACATCAAGTACAATTTCTCCAACGAGCTTGAAGAGATTCACTACATGATGGAGGAAGCTTACGAGGAAGCCTAACAATATCCCCTAGCATGGGGATATTCAATGTTAAACCATTTAAATGATATTAGATATGAGTTACGAATTTGCAAAGAAAGAAATCGGCGATTACAGAATCACCATTTATCAGGATGAGAATGCCGAATGCCCTTGCTCTGCATGGGATTTGGCAGGCGTATATCTTTGGGAGTATTCCGGCGTATTGAGTTCTGCTTGTAACTGGGAGAAAGTTCTCGGTAGAAGCAGCCATAGCCTGGAAGAAGCCCTGAGAGTACTGGTATGCGAGTATGTTCCACAAAAGAAGATTATCAAGTATATCAATAGTATGTTTCATTGCGATTATCTGTATCTCGAATACGACAAGTCGTGCCACATGTGGAGTTTTGAAAGAAAATCAAGATTCAGCATCGGCAAGAACGAGTGGTACAACATCAGAGATTTCACTCCTTACGAGCTGAAGAACGAGGATGTTAGGGATGAGCTTACAGAAGAGCTTGAAAAGGATGATTTCATTAATCTCCTGGAAGACTGCAAGGATATAGCTTTCTACGAGTGGGCTTCTTCTGGTTATTCTCAGGGAGATTACGTCGAAGGTGTCGCATATTGTGACAAAGAGCGATTTGAAAAGATGGTAGATACAAATACCAAGAACTGGAAGAATCGTGCCATCGAGCTGTTTGAGAGCGAAGTCAAGAATATTGGTATGTGGATGTGGGGTGACGTAAAAAGTTACGTCCTAGAAAAGAAACGCCCGTATACAAAATTGTACGAAGATGGTAAATCTTCTGATTCCTACGAGTGGGAGCTGGTTGATTCTTGTAGCGGAGAGTACTACGATGACGCTGATGACCTCATCGAAGAGGTTATCAAAGAACACGGCTTACAGCCGAAAGATGCAGCCTAACCAAGGGGAGCTTGCATGCTCCTCTTCCATTAACCAATCAAATAAGAATTATGGGAAAGATTACAATTTCACAGAAGGGAAGTAGGACAATCTACAGAGTGAACAGAAGAATCGTGTGCTATCGTGACGGGCACAAGTATTGTATGGGCAAGCCATCATCTGGCAGCACCCATATCGAGTTTGATGCCTTGTCCGAGAATATCGCACACGAGAGATGTATGGAGATTTGTGAGCGCAGAATCTATGCAGAGATGAAATATCAGAATCCCGTCGCATACAACGCCCACAGAGTATTGAGCGCATTAGCCTAAAAGATAGCCTCCGGGCTATCACCATTAACCAATTAAGTAAGGAGAATTATGAAGAGATATTACGTATCAGTCACAGAGACTTTAAACAAGGTAGTGAGTGTTGATGCCGAGAGCGAGAAAGAAGCTAAGCAGAAAGTTCAGGAGGCCTATGATAATAGCGATATTATTCTCGGCTCTGATAATTTTGCGGGCGAGACGATAGAAATCGAAGAAGATGACCAGTATTACAAATCTACCGACAACGAGTATGACGGATATTATCAGCACATCGACTAGCCAAACGGGGAGAGTAATCTCCCTACCAATAACCAAAAATATTAGAGATATGAAGAAAATCGAGGTAGGAATGAGAGTGTACTGTGATATACATTCTCAGTCAGAGGAGCACATCGTGACTCACGTTTCAGAGAAAAGAGGATTCGCAGGGATTGATAATGAATACTGGTGGCCCATAGACCAGTGCTTCCCTTGCGATGAAGTAACATTGCCGAAAAAGCGCAGCTAAGGACTGCGCACAATAACCAAAACATTACGAATATGACAGAAAAAGAAAGAATTGTAGATGCCATCGTATGGCACGTGAACTACAGACTTGGTAACAATGGGGAAATGTACGTGATAAACGGAAAGCTTGCATGGGTTGGAATACAACACAAGAACGATGCCGACTTATCCTTCCTCGAAAGCATTGGTATCTCGATACCTCCATACTACGAGGAAAAGCATTGGTTTAGAGATAAGTCTGATTTCGACCTATTCCTCAATAACGAAATCTTCAAAAAGGTATGTGAGGATTTTGCAGCCAACAAGCACGCCTAAAAAGAGAGGGTAGCTCCCTCTCACAATAACCAAAACAAGAAGAATTATGAATGAAGACAGAATCCTAGAGATGTTCTTCGAAAAAGCCAGATGGCAGTACGCTATCGAAAAAGGCTTGTTCAAGGACATGAACAAAGCAGTAATGTATCAGCTTACAACACCAGAGGCTCGTCTGGCTATGTATCAGAGGATCAAGAGCGGTAATTACAAGATAATGCCGCCACACACAGCCAAGATTCCGAAAGACAACGGAGATTTCCGTACGGTCTATGTGAATGAACCTGTAGACAGAATCCTACTGAGCATAGCAAACGACCTCTTGTTCGAGCTGATGCCAGAGATGGTGCATCCACGCTGCACGTCGTACCAGAAAGGTATCGGCTGCGGTCGTGTGGTGCAAGAAGTGTCTCGGATAATATACTCGGCAGATGGTAAAATCATCGGGTGGAAAGGCGACTTCTCCAAGTACTTCGATTCCGTGCCTATTCGATTCATCGACTGGGCATTCGACAAGGTAGAGGAAAAGTACGGAAAGTCTGCACTGATAGATGTCATTCGTGACTACTATCATACAGACATATATTTCGATGAAGACAATAACCTCTGCGAGAAGTATCAGTCCCTCAAGCAGGGATGCTCTGTTGCTGCATGGCTGGCTGATGTTATTCTCTTCCATCTTGACGACAAGCTGTCTAAGCTTAACGGATATTACGTCCGCTATTCAGATGATACGCTGTTTGTCGGTGAAGACTATGAGAAAGCCATGGATATTATGAAGAGCGAACTGGAGATGATGCAGATGACGCTCAATCCGAAGAAGGTTGAGTATCTTGACGCTAATCACTGGTTCAAGTTCCTCGGATATTCCATCAAGGGTCACAATATCTCTCTGTCGTCCACACGTATCAAGACCTTCCAGAAGGAGATTGAGAAAAGGACTATAAAGAAGCGTGACACTACGATGACGAAAGCTATCAATGCAGTAAACAGATATCTCTACAAGGGGTACTGCGATTATTCCTGGGCTACTCAGGTTCTTCCGGTCATTAACGTGAAAGAAGACATCGACAAACTCAACACCTTCGTTATGGACTGCATCCGTGCGGTCAAGACAGGCAAGAGAAAGGTCGGTGGTCTCGGATACGTAAAGACTCAGGCTATCGGTTGTATAGACCGAGGTCGTGGCAGGAACGTGAAAGCCAACAGGAGTAAGACAGAGAGCGAAATCAAGGGGTATCTATCGATAGGTTGTGCTCAGAATGCCTTGCGAACGAGCAGGGCTGCGTACAACACATTGGTGAATACCCTGTAGATGAGCACCTAGCGCAAGGAACTGCCGGGATGAAGAAGAATGTTTTAAACATCCGGTCTCGAAGATCGCGGGCCTATCTCCGAATCAGAGATGGTCCTGCGATCCTCTCCACCAGGATATTATCATGCTGATATAGCTATGCGCAGTATCTTCTGACCGGCAGACTCTGTAACCGAGCATACGGACGTGGAAGAAGGACGGACGGATTAAGGCAACGCCTCTATAACATCATCTGAGGGGACCGAGTAGTCCAAGTTTGCAACTTGAGACTCCTCGGGACTCCTCGTATGACGCACAAGGCGTAGCTCATCAACGAAGTACAGAAATGTGCCAGTCCGTATGACTTCCACCGGTGGCGCACACCACCACTCCCTGATGGATGGCAATGTTTAATACCACAGGTTCTCTTAACCAGAGTAGTTGATCCTGAGCGTCTTCGTATACTACTACGACGCTCAGGATCATCTATTCTGGCGAATCCTGTGTCAAATCAGAAACATAAAGTATTGTGCCGAGCCATCGGTCAGGGAATTACCCTAGCACGAGGGTAGTCTTTAAAGGAGAGTGAATTTACGAGTGATGTTGTACCTGCCGGCTAATGCTGTGAATCCACAGCGTCATCCGGCGGTTAAACATCCCTCAGATCAAGATGCTACAGCTACGTGCCACACTCTCAGATGAAGACAACGTTATTGCCAAACGAGGTACACGAGGAGGAATTCTTTATGTCGCGATCTCTGTATCAACGCGATAAGGCTGGTGATACCAGCAATCTCGCGTATTGCAAGATCCCTCAATCGTCAAGATAGAGGTAGGCAACAGACCTATGAGTGTACCTACAAACAACCAAAGTGAATTGCATCACGAACTTATCAAGAGTATGAGGTTTAATACCACGTGAGTGGAATACGGCCGTCGGTACAGATATGTATCGACGGCCGTATCCAAACACGGGGTCGAATCACGAACATATATCCATGCAACATAATACATGAGATAAGTCATGCGCATTGCAGCGATGTCTGGCAAGTTCTGAGAGTTCATCTAGCGTTTCATTGATTCTGAAGCCAAGGATGGGGAAGCATTCGCTTCCTGGATGTTGGCTTCATAACAATGACATGCCCTTAATCGAAAGCTTAAAGCAATGCAACGTGTCAGGTTGAGCCAGACTAGGTTATTGCGAGCCGAATGGTGCGCAAGGGGAATAGATTGTATAATACTGTTTCAATCATCCTGAGCATCCAGGTGATTACCTGGATCCGTCAGGACTCAAATACAGTATCAATCAAAACTATATAGTTACGCAACAGATTCTCTGAGCGCACTTCTATTAACCAATATTTCAGAATTATGAATAGCAGATTACTAAAGAAGCTTGAGGATATCAAGAAAGAGTACTGGGAATCCGAAGTTTGCATGGGCGAGATGCTTGACTCTGTGAGCGCAGACGGATTCTCTATCGAGGAGGCTCACTGGTTGTATATGCGTGCAATGGAGTGGGCGAACGGAGATAAATTCTATATCCACATCGGAGAAGACGAAGATGTACTGAGTAAGGATGAACTCGAAGAAGCCAATTTGATAGTGCTAGAATAAGCACTATCCCTATTAACCAAATATTTTGAGAATATGACATACGACGAAATTATCAATGAAGTTGAGAATGGTGCTAAGTTCACCATCAACTTTCAGAAGAGAACATGTAGAGTGAATGGCAAGGTAGTAATGTTCGAGGAAGACAAGCCGAAGGACACACCTTACCTTACACCCGAGGTAGTATTTGTTGGCATCGAGCAGAGATATGCAGCGTACAAGCACTCTGTGCCTTCGGAGCGCTCTGAATCACATCGCCGCTACTACTTCAGGGCTTTACCTGAGAAAGAGCTCTCAGACGAAGATATGATGTACGGAGAACGACGTGAGATAGCGAGATGCAAGCTGGAGCTGTACGTACTGGTCCAGCTTCTCAGAGGCAACCTCTACTGGGACGGAAGATGGGGAACATGGTTCTGGTGTTCCAAGAACGACAAGGACCTGATTATCCTCAGAGACTGGATTGAGCCAAACAAGGGTGGGGCGTAAGCCTCATCCACTAGAGTTAAATAAATTTTTAGTAACCAATTAAAATAATAGAATTATGAAGCAGATTGTAATCACTGGTGAGAACTTGAACATCGTAACTAGCAATGTAGAGGCTACAGCAGCTACCAAGAAGACCAAGGCGCAGATGCGTCTCGAAGCTCTAAAGGCAGCAGGCGTTGACGTAAGTAAGTACTTCCCTCTCGGCGACGACCAGCTTATCAAGATCGAGAATGGTGCAGCGGTTCCTGTAGACATGGACGATGCAACCATCGATGCGGTAGGCAAGCAGATTGTCGAGGGTGGATACGTAAGCAACTGGAAGTTGTTCCGCCGCTGGGTGATGTCGCAGATGTTCCACATGTTGCGAGACATGGAGAAGGACGGCAAGTCATTCAACGAGGTGTTACAGCACAATGGCTACGAGTACCAGTGGCGCATGCTTGAAAATGAGCTCTATGCTCAGATGAAGATGGCAGCCCACGGGGATCATGAGAATGCTTGTGCGAGAAACAGATGGTTCGGAGGCTTCGTCGCTGCCGATATGGCAGATGACTACATAGAGAAGCTCCGCAAGTACGTGGACGATAACCTTATCTGGAAGAGAGACGAGGACGGAAAGAAGACAAAGGCATTCAAGCATACCTGCAAAGGTAACCCTTACGTACGTCTTCAGAACGAAGATATCTTCGTTGCCGATCTTGAGAAGAAGGTATATGCCCCTCTTAGCAGCCTCGCGCGCAAGATGTACGACAGCAATACCTACGCAGAAGTGTACGATGCCGTTCACGAGTTCAACAAGAAGCGCAAGCATCTCGCATGGGATACTAAGCAGTCTGATGCCTTCATCAATGCCTACAAGGGCTCTGGTTCCTACTACACGATGAGAAACCTCATCATGTTCCACGGAGCCAGA
Organism: Prevotella sp. AM23-5; assembly: GCF_003473645.1. Classification (NCBI taxonomy): domain Bacteria; kingdom Pseudomonadati; phylum Bacteroidota; class Bacteroidia; order Bacteroidales; family Prevotellaceae; genus Prevotella; species Prevotella sp. AM23-5. The sequence continues at coordinate 42,391 of NZ_QUCG01000010.1, forward strand.
TTCTGGAAAAACGGACGGAAGATGTCAGAAGCCAACTCATTGAAGGAGCTTGAGTCTAAAGCGAAGATGTATGATGAGCAAGGATGGAGAATGCTCGGTGTTCTCAAGCAGCTCATTATAGAGAACGATATCGACATCCAGGGCAAGATTAACGAGTGGCATAAGGCTAAGGTCGAGAAGGTGATCGCCAGTAAGTAGTAAGGTTCGCCGCCTGTAGTATGGTGGCCCGGCAAAGATGTTTTACGATAGCTTCTGCAACGAAAGGATCTCCTCCAGTGCATTCACTGGAGGTAATCCTTCGAGCTAAAGCTCTCTAGATCGAACTTTTATAGTAAGGCGCCAGCCGGGAGCCATTCTAGCCAAAAGTCGGTTACTGATTCGGTAACCGATTCTATGTCAAACCAATAAATTAAGAATTATGAAAGAAATCAACGTAAATCCGAGACGATACGTAAAGGCTATCATTGAAGGAAATGATATCGTCGAGAAATCAATTCTCGATGTAATCTTTGACAAGCCGTATATCAGCAACAAATTCCATCTTGGTTTTGTTGGAGATGTACCTACAATGATAGAAATCAACGGAAACTACATGCTTATCAGAAAGCTGCATCGTTACAACCCTGTTGAATGGGGAAGGGAGATTGTCAAACGATTGACTGGGTATGCAGAAAACAACATAAATATTTGTCATACAACGCAGTATCTCGAAGAAACTATGGCAAACCCTTTAATCTACACCTTTTTCCTTGGGAACGACTTTCTCACAGTAAAACTGAACTATAATGTGGAAATAGATGTAAAATAGCCAAACAGGTCAGTCGTTAGCAGCGGCTGACTCCTTATCATATCTAGATTTTGTTTAAATGGTTCAAGCCGGTCTGTCGTGAGACACGCCGGTTTTTTGTTCCCCAAGTATTAACCAATTAAATTAGAATTATGAGTAGAAATTACTGGACATTAAACAAGGAAGGTATGAAGAATCGCCTGTCTAAGGCACAGGCAGCTTATGAGGATGCAGTAGAGAACGTCAGCGACTTGCATGTCAAGATCAGCGATGGTAATACAAAATTGGGAGCTATCCCGTCCGTGTCGCTCATTCCGGTCATGGACTGCGGTAACTGTGCAATCTGTGCGAAGAGCTGCTACGACCTCCGCAACGACTTCATCTATAAAGAGGTTATCAAGACGAGAGCCATCAACTCTGCAATCTACCACGAGGATCCAGAGCGATACTTCAAGGAGATTGACGGGTATCTCAACTACCGCTATCCTAGAGCATTCAGATTCCATATCGGCGGTGACATACAGGACAAATGGTATCTTGACAAGATGTGCGAGATTGCTCGCAAGCATAAGGATACCAAGTTCCTGGCGTTCACGAAGATGTTCGATGTGTGTAACGAGTACCTTGATGAGGGCAACGTAATCCCTGAGAACATGCATATCCTTTTCAGCGGATGGCTTGGTCTCAAGATGGACAACCGTCACGGATTTCCGGAAGCGCATCCTATCTTCGAGAGCGGAACGTCTGCTCCGGAAGGAACACTTCTATGTACCGGCAACTGTACAGAGTGTCTGAAGGAAGACAGACTATGCTGGTCTATTGGGAAAGGTCAGGCGATAGGATTCCTTGCACACTAGCTAAAATCCCTCTTCGGAGGGTACTATGTCTAACCATTTAAAATTTTGTGAATTATGGCAGTAGCAAGAATCGTTAACGTTAATGATATCTTAAAAGCAAAGGGCTTGAAGCCAAAGGTGTTCAATCTGAACATATTCTGTAGTGCTGTATCAGATTTCTTTATGACACATGAACCAAAGGAAACAATTTTGCTTGTTCCGAAGAGATTTCTCGACATGGAGAATCCACCAGAGGGAGACTTCATTGAAATGCTGGACGTAAGCATCTGGGAGAAGAAGGCGGAAGACCCCGACGACCCATTCGACTTCATCGACTATCAGTTGATGGTACGGAACAAGATGATGAGACCGATAATCTTTGTCAACGAGCCTTTTCTTACGGAAGCCGCACTCTCTCTGAGAAACATCTGCGGATATTCCGTCACGGGCAGAACACGAAAGAAAAAGAAAGAATACATCGTGTCTCTGCCGGTGTAAAGCCGAAAAATGCGTGGAACATTATTGTTTCACGCTCCCAGTATTAACCAATTAAATGGAATTATGAAGAATATCAGATTTGAACCTAGCTACTATGAGTGGCATTTGGTGGGAGAGGATGGAAGAATCCTCCTGAATATACCAGATAGTATAGTTGATTATTGTGAGACGATGAGCGATTTATGCTTCGTTATCGAAGACCTTCCAAGGCAAGCATCCGATGCGGTTTCTTGTGGGGAAGAGCTATATGGTGTTGATGTCACAATGTTTGTTTACGAAGGTATCGGAGAAGATAAAGACATCATTGAATTGATAGAAAGCACGCTTGCGACCCACTTCGGAATTGTAGCCTAAAAGCCCTCTTTGGAGGGCACTAGTATTAACCAATTAAAATTAAAGATATGAATGATTTTTTAAAATTAGCTGAGGAATTAGACTGGAGTTATAATGTTGACGATACACCTAACGAAAGAGGTGAGGTTTGCGTCGAGTTAGAGAAGTATTCCCCACAAGACCAAGATTTCATTGTTTCTATCTGGTTCGAGAAGGACAACGAGTGCGACTTCGCCGACAAGCTAGAGGAGTACTGGAGAGGCTTTGACCCAAGCGAGGAGGCTATTAATTGGGTTGGGCCAGATGGACACGGAACAAATGGCGCCCCATATGACCTGCAAGACATTATCAACGACATGGTTGACTGCAAGGAGATGCTAAGGGAGTTGGTCGCGAAATACCACAACCAAGCCTACCCGAGCAAGAAGTTCGATAACTACGACAACGGACTTACTTGCAGCTTTGACTGCTATGATTCCACTGACGATGAGATGCAGGCTATTCGTAACATCCTTGCATCTTTGGAGAATGCGAGGACCTACGCATCCGGTCTCTACAACAATCCTAACAGATGGGAGTTGGATGAGATGCTTGGTCGATTCAAGAATATTGTCAGAGATAAGCTAGAGAGCGGATTCACGAACAGGGTTTAGCCAAACCAAACCGTTACATATCGTAGCGGTTTCTATAAACCAAAATATTAAGATTATGGATAGAAAAGAATTGAAAGACGAGATTGACGAGTTGCGTTCAACAGCAAAGATGGAGCTTGCATGCACCATCCGTGAGATAATGAGAGAACACGGAATCCTAAGCAAGGAACTTAAGAACCCGGTTAAGTGCAGCGACGGGCTTTTCGAAGCTGTCCTCATTGAAACTAACGGCAAGGATACCGCTATCCCGACTATCACGCTACGTATGATGAGCTACAAAAGAGTGGTGAAGAGAGTATCCCCTATGGATTTTGAGATGGATTTCGAGTCGCTCGCCAGCATTGCCTACGAGCTAAACGATGAGCTCGAAAGTTAATTTAGCGTTAAAAACGGCAAAGATGATGGTTTATATTATAAACTTTTAGTATCTTTGCCACTAGTAACCAAAATATTAGAATTATGACAGAAGAATTAAGAATCAAGACAAGAGACTGGGAACGACTGTTAAGCCCTGTTCAGCAGGAGAAGTACAAGCTCGCTATCAAGCAGGGCTGGTTCTCTGACTATCACAGCAACGCATGGAGGCACAACACCTTCTACGGAGCTTACATATGGAAGTATCCGAAGTTCATCAAGGTCGTGAGAATGTTCGATGAGCTGTTGGGTCACAAGCCATTGTGGGAAGACATCACTGACGACAACCTCCGTGACCTCTTTGAGAAGATCAAGGAGAACTACGCTCCCAACTCCGCAAAGACCGTATGCGCCACCATCAAGGCTGTGATACGTGAGAACGATGCTACGAAGGAGATAAACAGCCCGACGTTCGGAAAGATACTCAGAACGAAGGCTGTTCCTGTCCAGTCCGTCTATCTCTCGGATGAGGAGATAAACAGAATCATCAATTACAATCCAAGAGGACAGACGAAGAGATATGTTCAGCGCATGTTCCTCATGGAATGCCTCTGTGGAGCACGATACAGTGATTGTCAGAGGATAACTCCTGAAAACATTGATGACACCGGACACTTCCTGGTGTATGTAGCACAGAAGACCAAGACAGAGGTAAGGGTTCCTCTTCACAAGAAGCTCCGTCCGTTCCTGGTATGCGGCACTGGCGTTGAACCACTTCCTGGAGAAATCAGCGAGATGACCTTCAACCGAACTCTTCGTGACATCTGCCGTGAATGCGGAATAGATGCGAACACGAAGGTATTCAAGGCCGGAAAGGAGGAGACCGGAAAGAAGTACCGCTTCATCTCCTCACACACCGGCAGGCGTTCGTTCGCCACGAATCTCTCCAAAAAAGGCGTACCGCTAGAACAAATTGCCGTCATGATGGGTCATCTATCAAACGGCAAACCTAACATTCAGATGACGATGCGCTACATTGTCGGAAAGACGGAAATCGACAGCAATACCCTCAGGCTCTTTGGGGTCTATGACAAAGACGACGAGCCCGATGAGGAACTAAGCCAAACTGGAGGTGGCCAATAGCCATCTCCTGCTATTATTAACTAATATGAGGAATAATGAAAAGAGAAGAAGAACGAGCATACAGAGAAAGACTCGAAAATATGAGCAGAGGTCAGCTGGTTGGAGAGAACGTTAAACTTAAAAAGCGACTCGACAAGCTCTCTGGCATCTGCGACGTAGAAGATACGTACAGAGCGATGATAGAGCAGGGGCAGGCAGAACGCAAGGCAGAAAAACTTGAAAAAGAAGTTTCTTGCGTATCTGAAATCATCAAGAAGGAGCTCATTAGAAGAAAGGTGCGCTTCGAACCTTGCTTTTCAGCAAACCAGCTCACAAATTTACTGATAGATAGTATTAACCAATAAATTATAGAATTATGTTAACAGGAATTTCAGAGAATTTGATGGAAGAAGGAAAGAAGCAGTGTGAGGAGAAATTCAAGCAGGAGCTTCTTGATGTTTGGAAGGATGCGGCTGAGTACAAAATCAAGACGTACGACGATTTCGCTAACGAGCTTCGAATGCTCAACGAGCGTTATGTTGATGAGATGGAAGACTTTGAGGAGTTCCCTTCAGACATCGTTTTGGAGAGCGAGTATGACAGCATCGAGAAGTTCAAGGAGAAGATGAGCTTGCAGGTATATGCCCTGGGCCATCTTGATTCTATCTATGGAATCAAATGCGAGGTTCCACTTGATACCGAAAAGCTTGCGATTCCATTCCAGGTAATCTTTAACAACAACTAGCCAAAACCGGGGAGTAGCAATACTCCCTGCCAAAGATACTTTCCATATTAAATGGGGCTGCGCTATCGGCCATACGGGCGCGTTAAGAAAAGTGTTTCATCCTCTCTTGTCCGTGAGGGTAGGAGGGGATTTTTAAAACGGCCCCGATTAGCCAAAAATATGGAGCTTCGGCTCCTGCAATTAATAACCAAGCCCTACGCATCACGGTTAAGCGGAATCAATATGATTACGGAAGAATTAGCAAAAAAGCTTATAGAGCAAGCTGAATTTAATTGCTCAGGCGAATTAGTGAAGTATAATATAGACAACATATTACAACTTCGTGAAGAAGGTGCTTATCTCGTTATAGCATCATCAGAGTTTAGCAAGACATCTTTTGTTTGTTACGAAGATGGTACAGCTTATTTCCTTGAGGATTGGCAGGGAAGCTACCCAGCCAGTGAAGATGAGATTTGCGACTACAGAAATTGGGTCACAATAGATTGGAAGCCATCTCCTATAATATTCAATGGTCTTCCAAGAGTTTTATTTGATTTGTAATATTTCTTAGCCCTCGACAGCACGGTTAAGTCAATAAGTTATGAAGATTAAGACATCAAAGTACAACGAAGTAAGATTATCTGATGTTGCTCAATACATCAAAGTTCCTGCACAGATAGTAAAGCCATCTACTCCAAATGGAGTATTGATTGGTGATGTTCACTACGAAGACGGAAAGAAAGAACGAGTATATTCAGACTATGAAGTACGTATTAACAACGTTCAGCTACCATTCGCAGTTGGAGAAGATAGCTACTTCAATAGCGAGATTGAAATCAACTAACAGAATCAGCCCTCGCCATCACGGATAAGGCATTAGATATGAAATTACAAGACTCTACAGGAAAAATAATAGATAGAAGAAAGGTGTATTACGTAACTATCTATAATAGCAGACACATGATTGTTGCATTCTTAGGTAGTGGTTTGCATTATGTTTCGGAAAGAACTGATGCAGCTTTGTTTGATACAAAAGAGGAGGCGCAGGAATTGATGAAGAAAGCGGAATTAAACGGAATCTGTAACACGATACCAGATTTCGCAAAAATGACGGTTTCATCTGATACGCAAGTCTTACTCCAACATTGGCATTTCTAGCCATACAATACCCATAACAAAAATTCAGCCCTCGACAACACGGTTAAGTCTTTAACGTATGGAAAGAAAAACAAAACATATTACACTTCTTGATGACGGCAAGACCATGCTATACGACTTTAGCAAGTGCGATAATTATATAGAGGCGATTCTTGCGGACTACATAGATTGTACAACGGATGAGCAATTAAAGGAATCGATTTCTCTCTGTTTTCCAGATAACGTTTCTGATCAAGAAAAAGTATTTGGGAATCTGAAATCGAAATTTTCGAAAATTATTCCCGGCAGAAGAAAGGTATATTATGTGTCCGTCTACAACGAGAACAATGAAAGGGTAGCGGTTATCGGTAGCAACCTGTTCGGTAGTGGTTTGTTCTATGCAAGGCTAAGAATTGATGCGGATTTGTTTGGCAACAAAGAGGAAGCCAAGGAACTGATAAGGAAAGTAAAATCAAATGGAGTTTGCAATAAGCCGAGATATTTCGCTAAGGCGAAAGTTCCATCCGATATACAATACAAGGTAACAGAATGGAAGTTCTAGACCGCAAATAGCCGCTTATCAACTTACAGATAGGCGGCTATTTTATTAAAAGTCACCACTAAAAACACACCAAAAAACGCTCTTTTTTCTTAAAAAGGGTTAATGTAAATATTCAGTACTTTAATGAAAAGCACAAAATATTGTTTTTATTCTAATTGAAACATTTAGCCAAATCAGCACTTTCGAGAGCTTTGTTTTTACTTTTTACTTGAATGAGCGAATTTTTGAAACAAAACAGGCATTTGGAAGGTAAGGATAATAGTCGTATCTTTGCAGTGCTTGTTAGAAGTCACGCGCTAGCAAATAAATAAGTTTTATCTAGAAGTTGATTAGTTCAACTACAATGATATACCCTATCCAAAGTTTGGAGCGTGACCCAGACGGCGGATAGGGTTTTTCTTTACCCTATCTCAAAGTTTCAAGCAAAGACATACGAGGTTCAATCCGTGCAGTCCTCTTCGGAGTTATCGACCGATATATAAAACTGCTCTGTCAGGTAAGTTACATTATGGTTGTGTAAATCCCGCAACGTGTCACCTCACGACGGGTGCCCATATCAGAAATGAGAAAGCCAACCATAACGAGCAAAGCTCTGTGGGTATCAGAAGACTTATGCTGGCTTTACAAGGAGTACGAACTACTATGGTATATTATATATATTGTGGTTGATAAAAATTAAGGTTCGGCTCGCTTGGTTATCCCATATATCTTATGGGTATAGAGGTGTTATATACATAAATAAAATATTGAGATTATGAACAAGAAACTAAGATTGCTGGTGACTGCAAAGTGTCACAACAAGTGCCCTATGTGCTGCAACAACCAGTTCGACTTCGAGAAGATTCCGGTAGTTGACAGACTGGACTATGATGAGATTAGTATCACTGGTGGAGAGCCTCTTCTGCCTGGTAGCAGTCAGAAGACAATATGGCTTGTTGAAGGTATCGAGGCTGCGCAATACGCCATGGGCTTTCCGAAATCGAAATTCTACCTCTATACTGCGTTCTTCGATTTCGATATTCTCAGAGATTGCAGCTACGAGTTCGACGGAATCTGCCTGACCCCTCACAAAAAGGTGGATATCGAGGAGTTTATCAGCATCAACGCCAAGATGCTTGACTTGAAGAGAAACCATTGTGTCGACTGGAATTTCGATCCCGACTGTTCACTCCGTCTCAACCTCTTCGCAGACATGAAGGCTCTTCTCCCTAAGGACATCGACCTGTCTATGTGGAAGGTGAAGGACATGGAGTGGGTGAAGGATTGTCCGGTTCCAGAGGGTGAGGACTTCCGAAGAATCAAAGAGTTGTTCTAGACTATAATTAAAAAATAGATACAATGAAGAAAATCAAATGGAAAATCGCCGCATTCGTGGCGTGGGTTGTAATAACCCTCATGGTCGTAGATGTCGGACTCAGAGGAGTGAGCAAGGCAGACACGACAACGAATATTGTAAGCGTGGCCATCCTCCTGTTATGGATTCTCGCTTCCATCGCAACGGATTGTTTAACATTCAAAAATAAAAAAGATGAAAAAGATTAAATTCGTGTTCATGTTGTCGCTGATTCTTTCAGCGTTGTGTTTAACTTCTTGCAGCGAGCGTATCGACGCAGGTTCTGAGGGTATCCTGGTGAACCTCTATGGCTCTGACAAGGGCGTTGATGACGTTAGCCTCGTTACCGGCCGCGTGTGGTACAATCCATTCACTGAGGAGGTCTATGAGTACCCGACATTCGTCCAGACCATCGACTACCCTGCGTTCACCATCAACGCCAAGGACGGCTCAGAGTTCACCGTGGACCCTACCGTGTCACTGAAGATGGTTGACGGCAATGCGCCGAGAGTGTTCAAGAAGTACCGCAAGGGGCTGAATGACATCATTGAAGGTACGCTCTTCAACTACGTCAAGGATGCGTTCCGTATTCAGCTCAACAAGTACACAACTGATCAGATTGTCAGCAACAGAGATTTGGTTGAACGTGCCATCGAGGCGCAGCTCAGCAAGGCTCTCGCCAGGGAGCACTTTCATCTAGAGCAGTTGACGTCAGGCTTGAAGTATCCGAGTTCCATCGTGGAGGCCGTCAATCAGAAAAACAAGGCTATCCAGGAGGCACAGAGAGCACTCAACGAGGTTGCGGTCAAGAAGGCAGAGGCGGAAAAGATGCTCGTGCAGGCACGTGCAGAACGTGAGGCCAATGAGCTCAAGACAGCTTCCCTTACTCCTGCTATCTTGAAAAAGATGTGGATTGAGAAATGGGATGGCAAGCTCCCGGTTTACGGGAACGTTCCTCAGATGATGATGACAACCAAGTAAATCACCGCATCCCCACGTCATTTCCCGATGGCGTGGGGATTTTCCTTGTTACCCGTTCAGATAGTCGATGACTTTTCGGTTCGCCTCGTCTATCTTCTTATTGTCGAACTGAATATAGAGCGAAGTCGTGTCGCTATCCCACTCACTATGGCCCAGAGCCTTGCCGATAACTTCCTTCGGAATATCAATGCTCGCCGCTATGGTAGCCCAGCTTCTTCTGGCCGTATACCATATTATATCCTTGTGAAGCGGCTTGATTTCCTTCTTGACCAATGCGCCACGCTTGTTCTTCTTCATCTCGGTAGGTCCGATTCTCTTCAGGTAATCGCCTAACGTTCTTCGGAAGCTTGATTCTATCGTTCCATCATCCAGGATACACAGAAGGTGCTTCTTTCCCTTATACTTCCTGATGATCTCCATCGCTTCCGGCTCAACCTTGATGTCGTAGAGCCTGCCGGTCTTGTTGCGCTTGTACTGGATGCGCCCTCTCTTGATGCAGTCAGCAGGAAGTTCGAGCAGGTCAGAGAGGTTGATGCCGATCAGGTAAAATCCAAGCATAAACAAGTCACGGTACTTCTCCATGAAAGGCTCTACCGGGAAGTCACGATACTCCCTCAACTCCTCGGCGCTCAGATAAAGGTACTGCTGACGCTCTGTCTTGATGGAAAACTTACGGAAAGGATATTTGGTGGTAATCTCGTTATCTATGGCCCAGTTGAATACTGTGCGTATATTTCTGAGGTCGATGGCTATTCCTCCGCTCATTCGGCCTTTCAGAAGCTCGTGTGCCTGGAATCTTTCGAGCCAGTCCCTGTCGATGTTGTCGAAATCCGCATGCTCATCGAAAACTTCAATTCTCTTCCTCGTTCTTAGAAATATCTCCTTGGTACTATCCTTAGCCTTGGTCTTGATGAACTCATCGATGTAGTAGAGGATATTCTTCTCTGCCGATGCTGCCCTTCCGTTGATGATAGCCTTGATCTCGTCCTTCATCCTTGCTGCCGGAAGCTCGCCGTTCATATAGATATATTCCTCCACGGACGCAAATAGCCTTGCAAGCATTGCCGTCTTGGCTCTTGCGTTCGGAACACTCTTCGGGAAGATCATCCCGCTGAACTTGACCGTACTCGTGATTCCGGTATAGACCTGGAATCTCTTTCCGTTGTAACTTATGATGAAGAAAACCTTCAGTGACTTTCCTTCAACGTATGTCTTGATGCTATTCATACTTACTCACAGATTTTACTCACAATTTTACTCACAACTCAATTTTACTCACATACTACTCACAAAACTACTCACATTGGCGTACATTATGCACGTTTTTGTACCTATTTTGTGGGTGAAAATGATGGTTTTTGATTATGTTTTTATAGTGAAAAACGATGTAAGTGGCTGATTATCAGTATTTGAGCGAGATACGGGAGTCGAACCCGCCTCACAGGCTTGGGAAGCCCGTGCACTACCGATGTGCTAATCTCGCAGACAAAAAACTTTTGGAGGGAGATGCAAGCACGGCTTGCGAAAGAAAAGAGAGCCACGAGCGGGACTCGAACCCGCGACCCACGCATTACGAATGCGTTGCTCTACCAACTGAGCCATCATGGCTTTTCTCTTTACGTGAATGCAAAGGTAACCAAAATTTTCTAATTGAGAAAATAATTTGTGAAGAGTTTTCTTTGCGTTAACTATCATTAACAAAATGGGAGGGAGCCTACCTTCACAGGCAAACTCCCCGATGTAAGATTTTATATACCAAATTAATCTTTTATCATATTTTTGAAAGTCAATTCGTCTTTCTTCGGATTCTTTCCGATGCTGATGGTGGCTCCTGGCTTCAGGTTACCTTCCATCAGCAGCTCGCAGAGTCCGTCCTCCACGTAGTTCTGAATAGCTCGCTTCAGTGGGCGGGCACCAAACTGCACATCGTATCCCTTGCTGGCTACAAATTCCTTTGCCTTGTCGGTCATCTGGAAATGATAGCCCAGATTTTCAATTCGCTTTACGAGAGATTTCAGCTCCAGATCTACGATGCTGGTGATAGCAGGCAAATCGAGCTGGTCGAAGGTGATAATCTCATCGAGACGGTTGAGGAATTCCGGAGCAAACTGCTTGGACAGATGCTTCTGAATGACGCTGCGAGCATACTCCTTATCCTTTTCGTCGATAGGCATTCCGTTGCTGCCGATTCCGCCTGCATTGAAACCTACGCCTCTGCCGAATTCCTTGAGCTGTCGGGTGCCGGCGTTGGAGGTCATGATGATGATGGTGTTACGGAAGTCAATCAAGCGGCCGTTTCCATCAGTCAGTCTTCCTTCATCCATTACCTGCAGCAGAAGATTGAACACCTGGGTGTTTGCCTTCTCTATCTCATCCAGCAAAACGATGCTGTAAGGCTTGCGGCGTACCTTCTCTGTCAACTGTCCACCTTCATCATAGCCAACGTATCCTGGAGGCGAACCGATGAGTCGTGAAGTGTTGAATCCTTCAGCATACTCGCTCATATCGATGCGGAAGAGTGCATCTGCCGAACCGAACATCTCTTCTGCCAGTTTCTTGGCGAGGTAGGTCTTTCCGACACCTGTAGGACCTAGGAACATAAACACGCCGATAGGGTGGTTAGGGTCTTTCAGTCCCATGCGATTGCGCTGGATGGATTTCACAACCTTGTCGATGGCAGCGTCCTGGGCAATCACTTTTTCCTTGAGTACCTTGCCCATATTTCTCAGACGGATATTCTCACTCTCTGCCATTTGCTGGACAGGGATGCCTGTCATGTTGCTTACTACCTTGGCGATTTCCGTTTCGTCTAGGGTGACACGGTGGTTCGGATCGCCATGTTCCCATTGCTTGCGCATCATCTCAATGTCGCGTTCCTGCTTTGTCTGGTAGTCTCTCAATGTTGCAGCCATCTCGAAGTTCTGGCTTGCCACGGCAGCCTGTTTTTTGGCGATGGTTGCATTGAGTTTCTTTTCTGCCTCTATGAGTTCGTCAGGGACGGTTGCGCTGTTGATGTGAATGTGAGCACCAGCCTCGTCCATCACGTCAATGGCCTTGTCTGGGAAGGAACGGTCGTGCATGTATCTATCTGCAAGCTTTACACATGCTTTCAGTGCTTCGTCTGTGTAACTCACATTATGATGCATTTCGTATTGCTCCTTGATGTTATGCAGGATCTCCAGCGTCTCTTCGGCGGTTGTAGGTTCTACGATGATCTTCTGGAATCTACGTTCCAAAGCACCATCCTTTTCTATACTCTTGCGATATTCGTTGAGGGTGGTGGCTCCGATGCACTGGATGAGGCCACGTGCCAGAGCTGGTTTCATGATGTTAGCAGCATCCATGCTTCCTTCTGCGCCACCCGCACCAATCAGAGTGTGGATTTCATCGATGAAGACGATGATGTTCGGGTTTCTTTCAAGTTCCGTGATAACGCCCTTGATGCGCTCCTCAAACTGACCTCTATACTTGGTGCCGGCAACAATGCCTGTTATGTCGAGGCTCAATACTCGCTTGTTGAAGAAGAGGGAACTCTGGTCGCCCTTGGCAATCATCTGTGCCAATCCTTCTACGATCGCACTTTTGCCCACTCCAGGTTCACCTATTAATACTGGGTTGTTTTTCTTTCTTCTTCCCAGAATTTCCATCAGACGGGTAATCTCCTTGTCTCTTCCTACTACAGGATCCAGCATTCCGCTCTTGGCAGCCCTGGTCAGATCGTAGCTGAATTTGTCCAGAAATGGAGTATTCGACTTGGTTGGCTTGGCGCCCACTACATTGCGTGTACGCTTGCCGTTGTTACCATCCTGCTTTCCGTTGTTGGAATTTTGATTTTCACTGAAGTCAAGAGGTTCCTCCTCTGGATCCAGCAGATCACCCTGGTTGTCCTGGGCTGAAGCTGCACCGTCAGGAAGGGTAGAAGTATCGGCTTCTTCCTGATTTTCGGGAAGCTGTTGCTTATCTCGCAGGTCAATCATGTTGATGTCGCCTTCGGCAGATTCTTGTTCCTGCTCTGGCGCAGTCTCCGTTTCTGGCTTTTCATCAACAGCTTCCTGTTCTGAATCTCCGTCAATCTGGTTGCGCTTATAGTTCTCTACTTCTTGGTTCAACTTATTGAGTTTGTTGTCAATGTCCAGGTTGATACCATTGATATAGTCGAACAGTTTCTTATAGGTCAGACCTTGTGTGATGAGCAGTTTGGCAGGGTCGCACTCATCCTTCTTCAGGATGGCGAGCAGCAGGTGCTCCGGTTGTACCAAAGCAGCCTTTCCCTCACAGAGACGAGCTTCGATAATGGCTTCGCTGATCACTTCGCTGGTCTCCTTGTCGTACTTCAAGGCTCGTCCTTCTTCTGTTTCCGCAATTTCCTCAGCAGAGATTTTGTCTATCGCCTGTTCCTGCGAATCGTAAAGCGTGGAGCGGAGTACGTCGGTGTTGATGCCAAAATGCTCGAAAATATCGTTCACCTGCTTGTTGTTACAATGCAGGATTCCCAACATCAGGTGCTCAGTGTTCACCTGATTTCCCAACATACGGTAGGCTTCTTTGCCACTGTAGTTGAGTACGTCGTTGATATGTTGAAATGGATTTTGCATGTCTTACTCATTAAATTATAATGCAAAAGTACACATTATTTTGGTAACAAACAAGAGTTTAGGCAACTTTTTTACTTATTTAAAACACAATTAATGCTAAATTATCGTTTTTTTTCGATTCTATGCCTTTTATTTCATTTTATTTTTGTACCTTTGTCGTGATTTTGCAGAGGCTAAAACGGCTTAAAACGCAAAAAAATGCCCTTAAACGCAATTTCGAGCCATTTTTGCAAGGTTGGTTGGAGGCTATCGCTGATGCTTCTCTCTTGGATGGTGGCAAATACCTGTCAACGCCTGAAAATAGAAAGGTTAATAGGTATATATATAATAAGGTATAAACAATTAAAATTTAAATATGGACGAAAATCAGACAATGGATCATGATAGAATCATGAAAATAAACATTGAGGAGGAGATGAAGTCTAGCTACATCGACTATTCGATGTCAGTGATTGTGGCTCGTGCCCTCCCTGATGTACGCGATGGTTTCAAGCCTGTGCACCGCCGCATCCTCTATGGTATGCTGGGTATTGGAAATACCAGTGATAAACCTTACAAGAAGTGTGCCCGCGTAGTTGGTGAGGTACTTGGTAAGTACCACCCACATGGTGACTTTTCTGTGTATGGTGCCTTGGTTCGTATGGGTCAGGAGTGGAACATGCGTTACACTTTGATTGATGGACAGGGTAACTTCGGTTCTGTGGACGGTGACTCTCCTGCAGCGATGCGTTATACAGAGTGCCGACTCTCCAAGATGGGTGAGCACATCATGGACGACCTCGACAAGGAGACCGTTGATATGATGAACAACTTCGACGACACACTCCAGGAACCTTCCGTAATGCCTACCAAGATTCCTAATCTGCTGGTAAATGGCGGTAATGGTATTGCTGTAGGTATGGCTACCAATATTCCTACCCACAACCTGGGTGAGGTAATTGATGGCTGCTGTGCTTACATCGACAATAATGATATTGATACAGACGGCTTGATGCAGTATATCCCTGCTCCTGATTTCCCTACAGGTGCTACCATCTATGGTATCCAGGGAGTGAAGGATGCCTACGAGACCGGTAAGGGTAGAATCGTGGTACGTGCTACTGCAGAAATCGAGTCTGGTGAAAATCACGATAAGATTGTCATCACCGAGATTCCTTATGGTGTCAACAAGGAGCAGCTCGTGATGGCTATTGCTGATCTTGCCAAGGAAGGCAGAGTGGATGGTATTGCCAATGTCAACGATGAGTCTGGCCGCCAGGGTATGCGTATCGTGGTTGATGTAAAGCGTGATGCAAATGCGAATGTTCTCTTGAACAAACTCTTCAAGTTGACAGCTCTTCAGAGCTCTTTCTCAGTAAATTGTATCGCTCTTGTTAATGGTCGTCCACGCCTCCTGAGTTTGAAGGAATGCGTGAAGTACTTCGTTGAACATCGTCATGATGTTACAATCCGCCGTACTCAGTTTGAACTGAAGAAGGCACAGGAGCGTGCTCATATCCTCGAAGGATTGATTATTGCCTGCGACAATATTGATGAGGTGGTTCATATTATCCGTGCCAGCAAGACGCCTTCTGATGCTCAGCGCAACTTGGAGAAGCGTTTCGAACTCGACGAACTGCAGAGTAAGGCTATTGTTGACATGCGCCTCAGCCAGTTGACTGGCTTGCGCCTGGAGCAGTTGCACAATGAATTCAATGAGTTGATGAAGACCATCGACTACTTGAACCAGATCTTGAACGATCCAGAACTTTGCAAGAAGGTGATGAAGGATGAACTCAATGAGGTGAAGGAGAAGTATGGCGATGCACGTCGTACTATGATCAAGCCAGACGATCACGAGTTTAATCCAGAGGACTTCTATCCAAACGACCCGGTGGTTATCACAGTCAGTCATCTCGGATACATCAAGCGTACTCCATTATCAGAGTTCCGTGAGCAGGCTCGCGGTGGTGTTGGCGCCAAGGGTGCCCGCACTCGTGATAAGGACTTCACTGAATATATCTATCCTGCAACTATGCACCAGACCATGCTGTTCTTCACCAAGAAGGGCCGCTGCTACTGGTTGAAGTGTTACGAGATTCCAGAGGGCGACCGCAATTCAAAGGGTCGTGCAATCCAGAACCTCCTCAACATTGAGAGCGATGATCAGGTGAATGCATTCCTCCGATTAAAGGGATTGAATGATGCTGAGTTCATCAATAGCCACTATGTGGTCTTCGCTACCAAGAATGGTACAGTCAAGAAGACCTGTCTGGAAGCATACTCTCGTCCTCGTGCCAACGGTGTGATTGCCATCAATATCGTTGAAGGCGATGAGGTGGTAGATGTTCGCTTGACCAATGGCCATAATGAGTTGATTCTTGCTAACCGCAATGGTCGTGCCGTTCGTTTCGATGAGAATCAGATCCGCACCATGGGACGTACTTCTACCGGTGTTCGTGGTATGCGTCTCGATGAGGGTGATGATGCATTGATTGGTATGATTGTAGTCAATGATCCTGAGAAGGAGACGGTCATGGTAGTAAGTGAGCAGGGTTATGGTAAGCGTTCAGACGTAGTTGATTACCGTGTAACCAACCGTGGTGGTAAGGGTGTGAAGACTCTCAATATCACCGAAAAGACCGGTCGTCTGGTTGCTATCAAGAACGTTACTGATGAAAACGACCTGATGATCATCAACCAGAGTGGTATCGTGATTCGTCTTGCAGTGGCAGACTGCCGCGTGATGGGTCGTGCAACTCAAGGTGTTCGCCTCATCAATCTGACAAAGAAAAATGATGTCATCGCCAGCGTATGTAAGGTGATGAGTTCAGAGCTCGAAGCTTCGGTAGAGGAGGAAAGCCGTTCTGCCTGGGCCAAGAAGAGCGAGGAGATTGAGAATGACACAGTGGGTGCCAAGACAGCAGAAGAAGTAGTCGAGGCTGAAACTGAGTTAGAGAATCAAGAAGACGAGAACGTTCAGGAGTAACATCCTGAACGCTCGTTTACATCATATTGAAGACGCGTAAAGAATTATAAATTTCAACTTTTTAAACTTTAAACAAAATGAAAAAGTTAATCGTTGCTGCAATGATGGTACTAGGTACCACATCAGCATTCGCAGGAGACAGCGATGCCCTCAAGGCAGTGCTGAAGGCTAAGACTTATGCTGAGGCTGAGGCTTTGGTTAAGCAGAATTTGGGTCAGTTGGCTAACGATGCTGAGAAGGCAAAGGCTTACAACAAGCTTGTTGATCTCGGAATGAAGGCTTTCAACGACCAGCAGAGCATCCAGCAGACCAATCAGATCATGAAGAAGAATGATCCAGTGGATGAGAATGCTATGAACGAGGGTGCTTACAATGCATTGATGAATGCTATTGAGTGCTATAAGTACGATCAGCTTCCTAACGCTAAGGGTAAGGTGGCTCCTAAGTTCAATGGCAATGCATCACGTGTTTGGGGTGCTCGTCAGCAGCTCGTAAACGCAGGTCAGACTGCTGCTCAGAACAATAAGGCTGATGAGGTATTGAAGTACTGGGGTGCATTCCTCGATACTGATTCTGATCCTCTCTTCGCTGGCATTGATGCTAAGCAGAAGGATGCTGAGAAGGATTATATCGGTCAGGTAGCTCTCTTCGCTGCTCGTTATGCTTATCAGGCTAAGGATGTTGCTCGTTGTGAGAAGTATTGCGACATCGCCATGACAAGCGAGAAGGAGGCTAAGGATGCTCTCAACCTCAAGCTCTATGTAATGAAGGATGGTTTGAAGACTAAGGCTGATTCTTTGGCTTATGTTGACAAGCTGAAGGCTCTCTTCGATAAGGACCAGACTAACGAGGTTATCCTCGACGGTTTGAACTCTATGTATTCTTCTTTGAAGATGGAGAAGGAGCAGATGGAGCTTTTAGATGGTGCTATCGCTAGGGATCCAAAGAACTTCGTTGCTCTTGCTAACAAGGGTATGATGTATATCCAGAAGAATGATGCAGACAAGGCTATCAGCTGCCTCAAGCAGGCTCTTGACGCAAAGCCAGACAACGTTGTAGTTTTGGTTTACCTCGGTGCTTGCTACAACAGCAAGGCTGGTAACTTGCAGGATCCTAATGGTCGCAAGGTAGTTTACCAGGAGGCTATCAAGGTTCTCGACAAGGCTAAGGAGCTCGACCCAGAGAAGGCTCAGGCTAACTGGGGTTACACTCGCTACCAGGCTTACTACGGCTACTATGGTCCAACAGCTGCTGAGACCAAGAAGGCTGAGGCAGAGAGCAAGTAATATTGCCTGAACTCTTTTAGAAATAATGATTATTGCTCCGGGAAAGGTTCCAAGACTTTTCCCGGAGCATTTTTTTTTGCAGAAAACTTGTCTGGCTTATTTTTTCTTTGTACTTTTGCAGACAGATTATATAATTATGTTCAATGATGAAAAAGATATTTATCAATCATAGGATTTTTAAGGCAGCTTTGTTCTTGGGGCTAGCTTCTCTTTTTGCATCCTGTCAGATGAGTAAGACTCAGACTGGAAATGATGTGGATGCAGGGGATACCATCCCGTTAAAATATGCGCAGCATCTCACGATGGTGAAGCACGGAGAAGAATATACTGAGGTGATTCTTGCCAATCCTTGGAAAGAGGGAACACTTCTGCATCGCTATATTCTGGTGCCAAAAGGGCAGGAGGGAAATGAAACCGTAACACGACTTGCTCTGCGACGTGCTTCTGCTGCCAGATGCGCTACAGATACAGTCCGCACACCGGTAACGAGCAGCGTGGTCTTCACGGGACCTCATTGTCAGCTGATGTATGAACTGGGCTGCAAGAATGCCATCAGTGGCGTATGTGATATGAATTATATCAATATCCCAGATATCAGGAAGAGAGTGGTGGATTGTGGTTCCAGTATGCAACCGGATATTGAACGTATCATCTCCTTGAAGCCGGAGGCTCTCCTGGTTTCTCCTTTCGAGAACAGTGGAGGGTATGGTAAACTGGATAAACTTCATATTCCTCTGATTGAAGCTGCCGATTATATGGAGACTTCGCCATTGGGAAGAGCTGAATGGATGAAGTTTTATGGGATGCTTTTTGATAAGAATGCGGACTCGCTCTTTACGCGCATAGAACAGGATTATCAGCATCTGAAGGCTGTTGCCAAGAAGTTGCCGCAAGGTCTGTCGGTGTTGACCGAAAGAAAAACGGGAAGCGTATGGTATGTACCTGGAGGACAGAGTACTATAGGTATTTTGTTAAAGGATGCCAACGCCCGTTATGTCTTTGAAGACGATTCGCATAGTGGAAGTCTTGCGATGAGTCCGGAGCAGATTCTTTCGAAAGGAAAAGATATTGATGTCTGGGCATTCAAGTATTTCGGTGGTGCGCCATTAACACGTGCCCAATTGCTTCAGGAGTATGATGGCTACAAGGCTCTTCATTGCTTTGCCAATCCGCAGATTTACGAGGTGGATACCAGTACAGAGCCCTATTTTGAACTCACCAGTTTTCATCCTGAAATCCTGCTTCGTGAGTTTATCCTCCTTTCACATCCTGCTGATCACGCTAAGTTCTCGAAGTATGCAAAGGATATCAGAATGTTGGGAGCCTTGAGATTCTATCATCGTCAATTACAATAGAAACCATGAACAAAGTCATTATTTCTATTGTCTTGGCAGTTGCCATCATGCTGTTGTTCTTCGGCAATTTGGTATGGGGTAGCGTCAACATTCCATACAGGGAGGCGGTAGGTGCATTGACGGGGAATCAGGCTGTCTCTGATACTTATGGCTATATTATCCTCGAATCGCGTCTTCCGCAGGCCATCACGGCTTTGCTTTCTGGTGCAGCTCTTGCCACAAGCGGTTTACTGCTCCAGACAGCTTTCCGTAATCCTCTGGCAGGACCGGATGTTTTTGGAATCAGCAGTGGAGCAGGATTGGCTGTTGCCATCGTTATGTTAGCCTTTGGAGGCAACATAAGTCTGAATAATCTCTGTCTGGGTTTTCTGGATGAAGAATGTGGGTATGCTATTGGTGGATTCATGGCTATTCTGGTGTCAGCCTTTGTAGGTGCAATGCTGGTGATGGGAATCATCACAGCTTTTTCTGCCATTGTTAGAAGTCATACTGTCCTACTTATTATCGGTTTGATGGTAGGTTATCTTGCCAGCAGCGCCATCTCGTTATTGAATTTCTTCAGTACGGCAGAAGGTGTGAAATCCTATCTGATATGGGGAATGGGAAGTTTCAGCAATGTTTCTATGGACGAGGTGAGATGGTTTGTGCCATTTGCCATCCTCGGTCTGTTGGGCTCCCTTTTGCTCATCAAGCCGCTTAATGCAATGCTGTTGGGGGAGCAATATGCGGAGAATCTAGGTTTCCCTATCAGGAAACTCCGAATAGCCCTGCTCGTCATAACGGGTATGCTTACTGCAGTAGTTACTGCCTTTTGTGGCCCTATAGCCTTTATTGGACTTGCCACTCCTCATATAGCACGTCTGCTGGTTGGTACAGAAAATCATCGACAGCTTCTGCCAGTTACAATGCTCATGGGGGCGGCTATTGCCCTTCTATGTAATCTTCTCTGTTCGCTGCCATCAGATGGGGGAATCGTTCCGCTCAATGCTGTTACTCCTCTTTTTGGTGCACCTGTTATCATCTATATTCTGGTAAGAAGACGATAGATTCCAGTGAGACAGCTGATGAAACCGCTTATCCCCCATAAAATCTAGGGAATAAGCGGTTTACCTATTTTATCGAAATAAATATACAATTTATGGGTTCACCACATTGATTGGATTTCCCTCAAGAAAAGCCTTTACGTTGGCAGCTACCTGCCTATTCAAGCGCTTGCGGGCCTCAAAGGTAGCCCAGGCAATGTGAGGAGTGAGATAGGCATTAGGCTCCTTGAAAAGAGGATTCTCTTTAGAAGGTGGTTCCTGACTCATCACGTCCGCACAATAAGCACCGAGTTTCTGGTCGTGCAAAGCCTTTGCAACAGCCTCTTCATCTACCAATGGTCCGCGACCGGTATTCACCAGAATGGCTGTATCCTTCATCTTTTCGATACTCTCCTCATTGATCAGGTGATAGGTATCATCTGAGAGAGGACAATGCAGGGAGAGAATATCACTTGTGGCAAGCAGCCCATCCTTGCTAACCTTCTGGATCCATTCAGGAAGGTCGCAAGCGTTCTTGCTGGTGCAGGCGCAAATGTCCATACCGAACTGACGGGCGATATTGGCAACCTTCATACCGATGTTGCCCAATCCCATAATGCCAAGCTTTTTGCCTGCAAGTTCCATTAAAGGTGTATCCCAATAACAGAAATCCTTGTTGCTTGCCCATCGTTCGTTTCTGTTTTCCTGAGTGTAATGCTCTACACGGTTGGTAACAGCGAGGATGAGGGCAAAGGTCATCTGTGCCACACTGTCCGTGCTATAGGCAGGAATGTTGGTAACAACGATGCCTTGTTTCTTGGCAGCAGCTATATCCACTACATTGAAACCAGTAGCCTGGATTCCGATGTACTTCAAGTTAGGAAGCTGCGCCAATGTTTCTGCATCCATCTGTACCTTGTTTAACAAGATGATGTCTGCATCCTTGGCACGTTCCACTTTTTCTTCATCAGAAGTGCGGGGATAAACCACTACCTCTCCCAACTGTTCCAAAAGATGATAATCCAGATCGCCCGGATTGGCAGCATAGCCGTCTAAGATAACGATTTTCATATTTATTCGTTCATCAAATAATTCTTGAATGATGCAAAGTCCTTGGTCATCTGGATGCTCTTCTTCTCACCCTTCATGAATTCTGCAAGGCGGGCTGGAATTTCGATGTCGGTTCCGAGGATACTATCCACCTTCTCCTTGAACTTGGCTGGGTGAGCTGTCTCCAGGAATACACCCACCTCACCTGGCTTCAACTGCTCCTTTAATGCCTGATAGCCGCAAGCTCCGTGAGGATCAAGTACATACTTGGTTTCATTATAGCACTTCTTCATCGTGTCTGCAATCTGCTCATCCTTGTATGTAGCTCCGCTGATGTATGCAGCGATGGCATCGTGATTACCCTTGTAGAGGTCATAGATACGGGCAAAGTTTGAAGGGTCACCCACGTCCATGGCATTGGCGATGGTCTGCTTGCTAGGCTGTGGATTGTACTTGCCAGTCTGCAGATACTCGTAGAAGATATCGTTGGCATTGTTGGCAGCGATGAAGCGGTGGATAGGCAATCCCATCTCATGACCGAAGAGTCCAGCTGTGATGTTACCGAAGTTACCGCTAGGTACGCAGATGACCAACTTGTCTGCCAAGCCCTTCTCCTTCATGCGGGCATATGCATTGAAATAGTAGAATGCCTGAGGCAAGAAGCGGGCTACATTGATAGAGTTGGCAGAAGTCAGCTTCATGTGCTTGTTCAACTCCTCGTCCATGAACGCAGACTTAACCAGCGCCTGGCAGTCGTCGAAAACACCATCTACCTCAAGGGCAGTGATGTTCTGACCGAGGGTAGTGAACTGGCTCTCCTGAATTTTGCTCACCTTGCCCTTTGGATAAAGCACGTAAACGTGGATTCCCTCTACACCGAGGAAACCATTGGCAACAGCAGAACCCGTATCACCCGATGTTGCTACGAGTACGTTGACCTCCTCTTTACCTTCCTGACGAACGAAGTACTGGAGCAGGCGAGCCATGAAACGGGCACCTACATCCTTGAAGGCGAGTGTAGGACCATGGAACAACTCCAGGGAGTAGATATTTGGCTCTACCTCTACAACAGGGCAGTCGAATGCCAAGGTATCATATACTATCTTCTTCAGAGAATCTGCATCTACATCCTCGCCAAAGAAGGCATCAGCAACCTGGTATGCAATCTCCTGGAAGCTCAGCTTCTCGATATGGTCGAAGAAGTCCTGTGGCAACTTCTTGATGATTTCTGGCATATAGAGACCACGGTCTTCTGCCAAACCTTTAACTACCGCCTTATGTAAATCGGCGATTGGTGCTTTCTTATTTGTTGAATAATATTTCATTTTTACTTTGAACTTTGAGATTTGAACTTTTAACTTTATGATTAGCTTTCGGACGCTATCATTAATTAGCTATCGGATACTATCATTAATTAGCTTTCGGAAACAATCATTAAGTTGTTATTATTTAATTGATTGCCATAAAGGCTTTCATGAAGTCTTGCAGCTGGAGCAATCCATAGCTTCCGCTTACACAACTTACCTCATCGTATTCCTCTACCTGGTCAGGTTCGATACCTGGATAGTAGATGAGGAAAGGAACTGGTTCCTTCACGTGAGTGCGAATCTCCACAGGAGTAGGGTGGTCGGGCAATACGGCGATGCAGACTGGCTCATCCCAGGTGCTAACCTCGTCGAAGATAGGCTTGATGAGGCGCTGGTCAAGATTCTCGATGGTCTTAATTTTCAGTTCCAAATCACCATCATGCCCAGCCTCATCACTTGCCTCCACATGGACATAGACAAAGTCGTCTCCATCCTTCAAAGCCTGGATAGCTGCTGCAGCCTTGCCTTCGTAATTCGTATCAGAAAGGCCTGTGGCACCCTCTACGATGATGTTGCGAAGACCTGCATAATGACCGATACCACGAATCAGGTCAACGGCAGAAATCACAGAGCCCTTCTTAATTTGAGGATACATCTGCGAAAGAGTCAGCATGTGTGGACGGTAACCACCGCCCCAAGGCCAGATAAGGTTTGCCATACGCTCGCCACGCTTCTTGCGTTCTATATTGAAAGGATGATTTTCCAGGAGTTCCTTACTCTTGATAATCAACTCGTTCAAAAGAGCGGCTGTATCGCTGCTTGAGATATGTCCCTCTTCAATTTCTGATTCCGGCAGGATTGGTTTTACGAGCAATTCTTGCCAGTTCTCGTTAGGATGATCATGAGGTGGAGCACATTCTATGTGCTTATTGCCATGATGCACCACGAGCAGATGGCGATACTGGATACCTGTTACGAATTCTACATCAGGATAGTCCTTTCCCAGAGTTTCATTGAGATACTTGATGAGTACATCAGCATCTTCTGTCTCCAGGTTACCACCATTGTGCGTAATGATCTTGCCATCCTGCACGTTGATGATATTGCAGCGAAGCGCCAGGTCGGTTGGCTTCAACTCGTAGCCGATGCTGGCTGCCTCCAGTGGACCGCGTCCTTCGTAAACCTCATTCTGGTCGTAGCCCATGATAGAGCTGTTGGCTACCTCTGAACCAGGCAGAAAACCATCGGGTACAGTAATGAGTCTTCCAGTCTTGCCTTTCTTGGCAAGCATATCCATATATGGTGTATGGGCGTATTGAAGCAAGGTCTTTCCACCCAGTCTTTCTACTGGGTGGTCGGCCATGCCATCGCCTAAAATAATAATATGCTTCATAATTGTTATCCTTTATTGATTGATACGGTGAAATTAAACGTTGGCAATACTCATGATGTTGGCAAAGACACCGGCTGCTGTTACGCTGGCACCGGCACCATATCCCTGAATCATCATAGGGTATTCCTTGTAGCGCTCTGTGGTGAGCAATACGATATTGTTGGAACCTTCCAGATTGTAGAATGGGTGCTCAGGACCTACAGCCTGCAGACCTACACTGGTCTTTCCCTTGTCAAGGGTGGCAACGAAGCGCCAGCGCTTGTGCTCCATATCCAGAGTCTTGCGCTTAGCCTCAAAGTCGGCATCGAGCTGTGGCAGTTTCTTCCAGAACTCTTCAATGCTACCCTTGAAGAAAGAGTTAGGTACAAAAAGATTCTTTTCTACATCTTCCTGTTCTACACGATATCCAGCCTCACGGGAGAGGATGACAAGCTTTCTGATGACATCCATGCAACTGAGGTCGATACGTGGATCTGGCTCACTGTAACCCTTCTCCTTTGCCAGTTTCACTGTCTCAGAGAATGGAACAACACTTGAAATGGCATTAAAGATAAAGTTGAGCGTTCCTGAGAGAACTGCCTCTATCTTAAGGATTTTATCTCCGGAATTTCGGAGGTCGTTGATGGTTCCGATGATAGGAAGACCAGCGCCCACATTCGTTTCGAAGCGGAAGAATACACCACGCTGAATGGCAGTCTTCTTCAACTTCTCGTAGTTCTCATATTCGCTTGAAGCTGCTATCTTGTTGGCTGCAATTACACTTACGTTATGCTCCAGAAGACTCTGGTATAAGGCTGCAACATCCTTGCTTGCTGTACAATCTACGAATACGCTATTAAAGATATTCATGGCGAGGATGGTATCGCGAAGGAGTTCCGGTGTGCTAGGCAAGGAATTCTTCAGTTCTGCCTGATAGTTCTCCAGGTCGAGTCCCTCACGATTGAAGATGGCGTTCTTGGAAGAAGCAATACCCACAACATTCAACTTCAACTTGCTGCGTTCCATCAAGTCTGCAGACTGCTTTTTGATCTGTTCAATCAATTTTCCACCTACGGTACCAACACCGCAGATAAAGAGGTTGAGAACCTTGTATTCTGAAAGGAAGAAACTGTCGTGCAATACGTTGAGTGACTTTCTCAAGTAATCGCTCTTGACAACAAAAGAGATGTTGGTCTCAGAAGCACCCTGAGCACATGCAATGACAGAAATACCGCTTCTACCAAGTGTACCGAAGAGTTTACCGGCAATACCTGCAGCATGCTTCATGTTCTCGCCTACGATGGCGATGGTAGCAAGTCCTGTTTCTGCATGCATAGGATACATGGCTCCATCTGCAATCTCGTTGTGGAACTCGCGGTTCAATACGTTTACTGCTTCTTCTACATCCTGCTCACGTACACCGATAGAGGTTGAATTCTCTGAAGAAGCCTGTGAAACCATAAATACAGAGATACCCTCGTTGGCAAGAGCTGTAAAGATACGGCGGTTTACACCGATAACACCCACCATAGAAAGACCGGTTACAGTGATGAGCGCAGTACCATTGATAGAAGAGATACCCTTGATAGGTTTCTGGTCACTATCTATCTTATTCTTGATAATGGTACCAGGAGCATCCGGATTAAAGGTATTCTTTACCTTGATAGGGATATTGTTGACACAAACCGGGTAGATGGTTGGAGGGTAGATAACCTTTGCACCAAAGTTGCAAAGCTCCATCGCCTCAATGTAACTCAGTTCGTTGATCGTATAAGCTGATTTGATGACACGTGGATCGGCAGTCATGAATCCATCCACATCAGTCCAAATCTCAAGGACTTCCGCATTCAATGCTGCAGCAATGATAGCAGCAGTATAGTCACTACCACCGCGACCGAGGTTGGTGGTACGATCTGTATCTTTGTCGCGGCTGATGAAACCCGGAACGAGAGAAATGCGAGGTAGGTCAGCGAAGGTATCCTTCACCAATTTGTTAGTCAACTCGCTATCGATGGTATGCTTCCCCTTGCCATTGAGGCGAGCTGTCTTGATGAAGTTACGTGAGTCAAACCACTTGGCGCCACGAATCAGTGTGGCAACAATCTTCGAGCTGAGTCTTTCTCCATAGCTCACGATAGCATCCTGAGTCTTCTCGCTGAGGTCGTGAATCAGATACACACCGAAGTAGATGCTCTTCAACTGTTCGAAGAGGGCATCAACTGATTTAAAAAGATTTTCTCTATCCGCTGTGTCGGTGATGATGGTATCTATCATCTTATGGTGGCGATCAACCATGGCATCGAATTCGACTCTCCATGATTCATCACCCTTGAGGGCAAGCTGAGAGGTTTGCAAGAGTTTGTCAGTGATACCGCCAAGTGCGCTCACGACAACCACTACACTCTGTTTCTTTGCCTCATTTTCAACGATACGTTTTAAGCTGAGGATGCTTTTTACGGAACCAACTGATGTTCCGCCGAATTTTAATACTTTCATACGTTATTGAATTTTGCGTTGGTATTGTAATGCTCCCCCCGAAACGACCGGGGCTGAAGCAGAACTTGTGGGCAAAAGTACTAAATTTATAGCAAACTGCCAAGGAAAAGTTTGAAAAAGTGGCAATATGTAGGCGATTTTCCTTATTTTGTAGTTTTTTATAGCTTAAAATACTTTCTATACATTATTATATATGATAAAAGCGTTAAATCTTCTCGAAAAGTTTGGAGGTTTCGGATAATTTGCGTACTTTTGCGGATGTTAAATTGAAACAGAAACAGATATAGATAAGCACAATGAAGTATTTATTATTCTCAGATATTCATGGCAGCTTGCCAGCCTTGGAAAAAGTTCTCGATTTCTTTGAGAAGGAAAAGTGTGATATGATGTGTATCATGGGTGACATCATCAACTATGGTCCGCGTAACAGAATCCCGGAAGGTATTGATCCTAAAGGGATTGTGGAACGACTGAATGATCTGGCTGACAAGATAGTTGCTGTCAGAGGCAACTGTGATGCAGAAGTAGATCAGATGCTCCTTGATTTCCCTATGATGGAGACCAGCGCCCTGTTGGTAGATAACGGTAAGCGCTATCTTTTGACACATGGACATATATATAATAAGGAGAATATGCCTAAGGGTCCTTACGATGCCATGATTTATGGTCATTCGCATCTTTGGGAACTGTCTCATAATGAAGAAGGAAAAGCCATTGTCAACACGGGTAGCATCACCTTCCCTAAGGGTGGTAAGGTGCCAACGTTTGCTACTTTAGAGAATGGTAAATTCACAATGTATCAATTAGATACATTTGAAGTGCTGGCAACTATGGAAGTATGAACTTCTCACTCATCACTTTCATAAAGCTAATCATAAAGTTCAAATTTCAAAGTTCAAATTTCAAAGTAAATGATTCAGGAATATCAGATTAGAATTCTGCCAGAGCAGGCAGCCAATGAAGAGGGTATCAAGCGCTATCTGGCTAAAGAAAAAGGAATGGATGCAAGAACCTTGAATAAGGTGCGTGTACTGAAACGCAGTATTGATGCCCGCCAGCGTACCATTTTCGTGAATCTGAAGGTACGTGCCTATATCAATGAAATGCCTCAGGATGATCAGTATGTCCATACGGAATATCCTGATGTAAGTTCGCGTCCGAGAGTCATTGTGGTAGGAGAGGGGCCCGGCGGTCTCTTTGCTTCCTTGCGTTTGATAGAGCTGGGATATCGCCCTGTTGTCCTGGAGCGTGGCAAGGACGTGCGTGAGCGTAAAAAGGACCTTTCCAACATCACCAAGATCCAGAAGGTGGATAGTGAGAGCAACTATTGCTTTGGTGAAGGTGGTGCAGGAGCGTATAGTGACGGTAAGCTTTATACCCGAAGCAAGAAGCGTGGTAGCGTGGATAAGATTCTGAATGTCTTCTGCCAGCATGGTGCCAATACGAACATCCTTGCAGATGCACATCCTCATATTGGTACAGATAAGTTGCCTCGCGTGATAGAGAACATGCGCAATACGATTATCAATTGTGGCGGTGAGGTGCATTTTCAGACCAAGATGACTCGGTTTATCCTGGAAGGTGACCGTGTGATTGGGGTTGAAGCTGTTAACCTGGCAACAGGTGCTGAGGAGAATTATCGGGGACCGGTGATTCTTGCTACAGGTCATAGTGCCCGGGATGTCTATCGCTATCTGGCTTCTTCGAAGATTGAAATCGAAGCTAAGGGTATTGCCGTGGGTGTTCGATTGGAGCATCCTTCCCAGCTCATCGACCAGATACAGTACCACAACAGGAACGGCAGAGGAAAGTATCTTCCTGCAGCCGAGTATAGTTTTGTAACTCAGGTAGATGGTCGTGGTGTGTATAGTTTCTGTATGTGCCCGGGTGGTTTTGTGATTCCAGCTGCTACAGGTCCTGAGCAGCTGGTGGTGAATGGTATGAGTCCTAGCAACCGTGGTACCGCCTGGAGCAATTCCGGTATGGTGGTAGAGACACATCCTGAAGATGTTGTACAGTCGGAAGAGGAATTGAAGGATCCTCTGGCTATGATGCATTTCCAGGAAAGGGTAGAGAAGCAGTGCTGGCAGCAGGCGAATATGAAGCAGACAGCTCCGGCTCAGCGTATGGCTGATTTTGTGAACAATCGTCTGAGCTATGATTTGCCAAAAAGCAGTTATGCTCCTGGTTTGATCAGCAGTCCGCTTCATTTCTGGATGCCATCTTTTGTTTCCAAGCGCCTGCAGGAAGGCTTTAAGACTTTTGGAAAGAATGCGCATGGTTTTCTCACCAATGAGGCAACTCTGATTGCGATGGAGACCCGCACCTCTTCACCGGTCCGCATCGTACGTGACAGAGAAACCTTGATGCATGTCCGTATCCAAGGTCTCTTCCCATGTGGTGAGGGTGCCGGATATGCAGGCGGCATTGTTTCAGCAGGTGTGGATGGTGAACGCTGTGCAGAGATGTGTGCAGAGTATCTGAAGCAACAGTAAATGACCCTATCATGATCAAAGAATAAAAAAAGCAGGTAACGGAAGATAGTTACCTGCTTTTTTGTTCTATGGATTTTTATTATCGTTATTTGCTGAGATTGGCAATTGTTGCAATCATGGCAGCGATGCTTGAAAGGCTACTACCCATGCTCATGGTTTCCGCCACAGTCATCTTGCGTTTCATCTTGGATGGAACAACAATCTCGCAACCAGGTTGAGCCTTGGCACCATGCCCCACCTTGGCTACCTTGCCATTCATATAGATAATATAAGCCTTGCTCTTGTTGGCATCAGATGCAAATCCACCCGCTTCATCTATGTAGCTGGCAATACTCTTGCCCTTTTCATAGGCTACCGTATTGGCGTACATCACAGAGCCATTGATTTTCACGGTTCCATTGTATTGTGGAACAATCAGCCTGTCACCCTCTCGCAAAATCATATCTGCATCACTGCCCGGATGCTTGAGCGCTTCGGCTAAGTCGATGCCTACGGGATATTCTTCAGGAACGCTGAACTTCAACAGATCAGCATTCTGCGCATCTTTTGCAGTCTGGGTAATGGCACTGGCATTATTACTGCTTGCAGCCAACTGCAGAAGATTTTTCTGCTGTTGTTCTCTCTGCATTTTCAGAACAGCCTCCATGCGTGTTTTTTCAGCTTCATTTGCCTTACGCATCAGGCGGGCGCCCTTGATATATGCCTGGTCTGTGCTTCCTCCAGCCTTCTTGAAGAGATCGCTTAATCTGGCATTGCGGCGATCAAGGGTATAGGTGCCTCCAAACATCACTTCACCTTCAATCATCACGTTCTGCTGTTCCGTATAGGCAGGGCTCTTGCGGATGCTTACTTCATCGAAAGGCATCAGCTTGAATCCTGGTGTGCCATCCACCACGAAACCATCTTTCAGGGCGAGCGTGTAGGTCTTGGCTATAATACTGTCTGGTCTTGTTGCCTTGGCGTCATTTACTCTTCGGCTTACCAGAACATTAATCGTTGAAGCCTTGTCGGTCAATCCACCAGCCTGCAGCACGAAATCCTCAATCGTTTCATTTTCTGCATATTGATAGATTCCCGGATATTGTACTTCTCCGCGGATGGTGAGAGTTCTTTCCGAAATCTTTTCTTGTCTTGTCGGAATGAATAGGACATCATTTTCCTTGAGTGGAATGTCAGCCACAGTACCATTCATCACGCCTGCAATATCCACAGCTATTACTTCCAGCGATCTGTCCGATTTCATTCGGTGCATGACGGCACGTGCCGTAAAGGCATCCTCTGTTAATCCCTCTGCGTGTTCTACCAATGTGCGGACACTGTTGATCTGATCTCCTAAATTGTACATACCTGGCCGGAAGATAGCTCCCTTGATTTCTACGGTGTTGCTGTAGCGGGGGAGAATGGAATCTACGCTTACAGAATCGCCATCGTCGATATGGAAACTGGAGAAATCGAATTCCTCTACGTTATATACAGAATAGTCTCTGCCCGTCTTGCGATGGATGCGAACTGATTTCTTGTAAGCATCTCCTGTGAATCCGCCAGCATATTTAAGAAGAGAGTTCACGCTCTCATTTTTCTTCATTTCATAAATCATCGGGCGCTTTACCTTTCCGGTAATCGTAACCAGACAATCGTAGGCTCCCACAACGATGACATCATTATCTGCCAGGCGTACATTGCCGGTCAGTTTGCCATTGAGAATGTAATCATAGATATCTACCACGGTAACCAGTTTGTTATGGCGATAAACCTTGATGTTTCGCAATGTACCCAAGTCGTTGGTGCCACCTGCCATATAGAGTGCGTGGAAAACGGTGGCAAAGGCAGATAGGGTATAGGTGCCTGGAGTTTTTACTTCGCCCATCACATTGACCATAATGGTCTTGGTTTGTCCTACAGTGAGTTTAATCTTGCTCGAACGGTATCTGCTACCCAGTGTATTGCGAAGTCGGGCATTTGCCTGAGCTACGGTCAAGCCAGCTACCGATACAGGTCCAAAGCCTTCGATGGTAACTTCGCCATCAGGAGAGACGGTGCTTTCTATGGTTTTCTGGGATGCACCATAGATGTCAATGATAATCGCATCTCCAGGTCCTAAGCGATAGTTCTGTGGAGTGGCAATATTCATATTTGGCTCGAAGCTCAACTCTTTGTTATTGAAGATGTCTCTTCCGAAAACCTTCTTGGTTTTCGCTTCCCGCTCAGCAAGGAGACGTTTGATCATCATCGCCGTATCTGGAATAATACCATCCATCTCGTTCTGGAAATCCATATACTCCTCGTCATCCTCATCGAAAGTATGCTTGTATTGATCATCCTTCTGTGCAGTGATGCGATAGTTGCTGTAGTTCTTCGATTCTTCGCTGATTCCCTTACCATAATCTTCACGGGGTTTACCATTGTTGGTACGAAGACGAGAGGTTTCCTTCCCTTGCAGTTGTGCCGAAGTGCCTGTAACCCCGCCCTGTTTCAACTGGCGCTGATACTTGTCTCTTACCCGTCGAATCTGAGAGATATCTACACCCTGCTGCATCAGTTTGGTAACTATCTGAGCATTTGATGACCCTTTTTCATGCTCTCTCACTACCAGACTCATCACCTGATCATCGGTCATGGTGGAAGTCTGTGCGAAGGCCGAACCTGCTGCCGTAACAAGCAGAAGGAAGAGGATGAACTGTTTCCTCATTTTATTTATCTTCAACTTCATGATTTTCCTATTCATTTATGATCCTATAACTAGCTATTTATTATATAATAACTCATTTTTACGAAATTTGTTGCAAAGATACGAAAAAAAAAAGTAATATACAATGAAAATAACCGGGAATAACCATGACCGATTCTGGGTCTTCATTGATGACCGGCACCTGCCATCATTTAAGCCCCGCCCCGGTC
>NZ_QUCG01000100.1:0-8663 GCF_003473645.1 Prevotella sp. AM23-5
TTTTTCAATGCTGTGATACATATCACAACCCTCATAACTCGGGAAGAGTCATCTTCTCAGGGGAAGCGGAGCTATATCCGGCAGTTGAAGCCATTTAATATATTTTATAAAAAACTCCCCATCTGTTTTCAGATGAGGAGCAGTTTCTAGAGATGGAAGTCGATTTCCTTCAGCCATTCCTGCAATGAGGAACAAAAATAACTTTTTTCAAAAGCTGATAGGTGTAACAACTTGTAATATAGTGGTGACCTTGTATTGGTTATGAAATAAAATCGTACTTTTGTCGCTATATTAGCAATAAAAAATGTATGATTATGGCAACCGACAATAATATTCAGCCTGTGGCTGATGATTCACAGATAGTACTCTATCAACCAAACGAAAGTGTAAAACTTGAAGTGAAGTTAGATGCTACTCATGAAACGGTGTGGCTTACCCAACAGCAAATAGCAGATCTCTTCGGCACCAAGCGTCCTGCAATAACCAAGCATCTTGGCAATATATTTAAAAGTGGAGAATTGAATCAAAATTCAGTTAGTTCCATTTTGGAACATACTGCCTCTGATGGCAAAGTATACAAGACGCAGTTCTATAATTTGGATGCAATTATTTCTGTAGGATATCGTGTCAACAGTATCAATGCTACAGCCTTTCGAAAGTGGGCAACGGGTGTGCTAAAGGATTATCTTCTTAAAGGATATTCTGTCAATCAGCAACTATTGGCTATGCAGCGCCAATTAGATACACGGTTAGATGCACATTCACAACGCATGACTCGAATCGAGGATACCCAAGCCAAGCAGCAACAGCAGCTCGATTTCTTTATTCGAACCTCCACCCCTCCTGCCGAGATGGTCTTCTTCGAAGGTGATTTCTACACAGCAAGAGTTGCTTTGGAGAACTTAGTTCGTACAGCCAATCATCGAGTAATCATCATAGATGGCTATGTTTCATCGCTAACTCTAAGTGTACTTGATGTCCGTAAGTCAAATGTAACAGCTACAATTTACACGGTTGGAGTAGGTCAAGGAATGCAACGCTTGATGGAGGAGCATGACCGCCTATTTCCCGATAATCATATTGATATCCGAAAATGGAGTAACGAGTCTCATGACCGCTGGCTTATCATAGATGACAGCCTCTATCACTGTGGTCATTCATTAAATGCCAATGGCGGTCATAAGATTTCCGCCATAACCCTGATGGGCACCTCCCCAGAAGTAATCCTATCAAGAGTAGAATAAAACTTATTCCTCATTCGAGTGGCGACAAGTGCAGAGCGATACTGCAATGAGGAACTATTCTGGCTGTCTCAATCAGCAAGCTATAGCCAGGCGGTCCCATCCCGCACAATCTGGCGCAGACCTTTGATGGTCCGCCAACCCTAGAGCGTAGCGGTCCCGAGCACCGGAGGGCGGTTACATCCCTTGCCCTTTTGGAAAGGGCGAGGGCTTGGGAGTGGGTTAAGGACCCTCCCGCTGGGGAGGGACAGGTGGGGCAGATATAGCACTAAGGGCGGTTACATCCCTAATCCCTATGGTAGGGATTTAGGGCTTGGGTATAGGGTAAGGACCCCCTCTTCGCAAAAGGGGACAGGGGAGTCGAAAAAAGCATAGAGCGATACTGCAATGAGGAATAAAAATAACTTTTTTTTAAAATAAGGTTACGTAATGAAGAATTTCTCTTAATTCCTTGGTGTTTACGTCAGAAAGTCGTATCTTTGCAGCAGTCTTTAAATATAGGAGGTTATACAATGATTGAAATTAAAGAAACATTAGTTATTAAAAGCGATTCCCCAAAGGTAGCAGAGTGGGTGAAGCGTATGAAGGCATATAAGGCAGCTCAGCTCCAAGATATGGCTAAACGAGGTTGCGAGGTTTGTGAAATTGCTATGTAATGGATGCATTTGAATATAGGTTTACAAGCAAAACGGGTGATATATATATCGTGCGAATTCTGAATGATGGAGCGAGATTTTTGTCATCTGAAATGATTTCTGCCTTAGAAAAGTCTGATGTTGAGGTGTGGGGAATATATCTCAACAGAATAGGTAGTTATAAACATGTGACAGGGATTCGGGATTTATCACTTATCTCTAATCAAATTTATAGCTTCTTCAGGTCTCATGACAATGCGATATTGTATTATGTATGCGATGATATAGCCGATGTTCCGATGAATGATCGCAAAAAGGCAGAAGGTTTTACTGTACAGTATTATCGTAACAGACTTTTTACTAGTTTGTTTTATAAGCTTCAAGGGTTATTAGATATGAATGTTGTTGATTTACCAATTTGCATTGATGCTTGTGGTAACGATATGTATATTCATATAATGGTTCGCGAAGAACAATTGAATGTTGCTAAGAGAATCAAGCAAGACGTGCTTGATGGTTTTAGCAAATAGAGCTTTGCTCTTCTGTTCCATTTTGGAACATATGGTCACTGGCGGTCATAAGATTTCCGCCATAACCCTGATGGGCACCTCCCCAGAGGTAGTCCTATCAAAAGTAGAATAAAAACAATATTCCTCATTCGAGTGGCGACAAGCGCAGAGCGATACTGCAATGAGGAACAAAATACAAAAATCATGAAACCTTTTTTATCAATCAAGCCAGGAGCAACCTTTTTCTTAAGCAGCTCCCAGACTCTCGTCTATCATAAAGATAGCATCGAGGTCATTTATTGTTATCAGTCTGGTAAGAAAAGCTTCTACACTCATGTTTACATCTACATCGTAGATGATACCAAAGTGACTCTTTATGCCGATTGGGGCGATTACTTCCTCCATTAAAAATGGTTAGTTAATGAAGATTTTCTCTTAAATCCTTGGTGATTACGAAACAAAATCGTACTTTTGTCGCTATATTAGCAATAAAAATGTATGATTATGGCAAACGACAATAACATACAGCCTGTGGCTGATGATTCTCAGATAGTACTCTATCAACCAGATGATAGCATTAGGTTGGAGGTGAAACTGGATCAAGATACGGTTTGGCTTACCCAAGCACAGATGACAGAGTTGTTTCGTACAACTCGTAACAATATAACTATGCATATTCGTAACATCTTTAAGGAGAAAGAGTTAGACGAAAAATCAGTATGTAAGGAATCCTTACATACTGCCGCAGACGGCAAAAGATATCGTACTAAAATCTATAATTTGGATGTTATAATCTCTGTAGGCTATAGAGTAAAGAGTCCAATAGGAACCCGTTTCCGTCAGTGGGCGAATGCTGTTATAAAGCAATACCTTCTCCAAGGTTATTCCGTGAATCGTCACTTGATAGCCCTACAGGAGAATATGGATAAGCGAATGACTCGAATAGAAGATACGCAAGCCAAGCAGCAACAGCAGCTCGATTTCTTTATTCGAACCTCCACCCCTCCTGCCGAGATGGTCTTCTTCGAAGGTGATTTCTACACAGCAAGAGTTGCTTTGGAGAACTTAGTTCGTACAGCCAATCATCGAGTAATCATTATAGATGGCTATGTTTCATCGCTAACTCTGAGTGTGTTAGATGTTCGTAAACCGGAAGTTTCAGCGATAGTTTATACTGCTGGTGTAGGTCAAGGAATGCAACGACTCATGGGTGAGCATGACCGCCTATTCCCCGATAATCATATAGATATAAGAAAATGGCGTAACGAGTCTCACGACCGCTGGCTTATCATAGATGACAGCCTCTATCATTGTGGACATTCATTAAATGCCAATGGAGGTCATAAGATTTCCGCTATAACCCTGATGGGCACCTCCCCAGAGGTAATCCTGTCAAAAGTAGAATAAACAATATTCCTCATTCGAGCGACGACAAGTGCAGAGCGATACTGCAATGAGGAACTATTCTGGCTGTCCCAATCAGCAAGCTATAGTAAGGCGGTTCCATCCCGCACAACCTGGCGAGACCTTTGATTGGTCCGCCAACCCTAAAGCGTAGCGGTTCCGAGCACCGGAGGGCGGTTACATCCTTCCTTTCTGAGAAGGGAAGGCTTGGTTAGGATGTGGAGCTCCCTTTGGCTAAAGGGTTTCTGTCCCCCGCAAACGGGGGAAATGAAGGGGGTGTAAAGACCATTGAACGGAGGAATTCGTACGTTAATCTGGGGGAGATTAGGGCAAGAAGTAAAAACTCCCCCAAAATTTGGTAGTTTCACCGAAAACCCTTATATTTGCAGGCGTAATTGAAATAAAAATAAAGAATTATGGGAAAGATCATTGATAAGACGATAACAAAGATTGTTACAGATGAGGGTATCTCTCTCTTTCGCCGTGTAACTAAGGTTTTGATGCCAAATGGCAAGTATCGTTATCCTGTAGATTATTTTGATGCAACTCCCGGAGTTGTTAAGGTTTCGAAAGAAGAGATGGATAAGGTTGCAATACCTGTTTATAAAAAGTTAATCTAATGGAGCGATTGATGTCTGATGGTTATCCTTTTATCTTTCAACTTAGAAGAAATGATTTATCTTTGTACATACTTGTAAATAAGGAATATGTATCAGATACATCCTCTTATGCTGATGAACTAGCAAATATTGTGCAACAATATTTATAAGATAACATCCCCATTCGAGCGACGACAAGTGCAGAGCGATACTGCAATGAGGAACAAAATATAACTTTAAAAAACTGATAGGTGTAACTACTTGTAATATAGTGGGGACGCTGTATTGGTGATATATAACAAGTTGACTATGGATAGTGTTTTGCGTACAAATTATTTGCGTACAGTACCAAAGTTGATTTTGTTCTTGACATCATATTCACCTTTGTTTGTATGTATAATAGTTAGGCAGCTATATTATAACCGTTCCTATTTACATTTTGCAGGTTTTGACAAGACGAGTATCCTGTGCTTGCTACATAAATTCGGCTTGTCTATACTCTTGGGGCTCTTACTTGTTTTAGTGACATTAGGAACTATGCTCTTTTTAAAGATACTTCGTTCTAGTTCTAAAAATGGCAATAATGTGACGGTTAGGAGTATTTCAAATAAAAATGCAGAATCTATAGGCTATATAGCAACTTATATCATACCATTTCTCTTTCAGAGTTTTGACGAGCTAGGCGACATAATACCATTATTGATACTCTTGATTATCATTTATAGGATATATGTCACTTCAAGTCTGCTTTTAGTAAATCCTGTCTTAAATTGCAAATACTCTTTGTTTGAAATGGAATACGAAGAACAGGGACAACGAAAGCAAGGTCTCATGATTTCTCCATTTAGAGATATCTATGAAAGTGATAATATAAAGATATACAATATTGGGTATAAATTGTTTTATGTTAATAAAATAAACAAGAAATGAATTTAGAGGAATTGTTGAATTTAATATCTTCGACCAGCGTTGATGATACAAAGTTGTTTTTTATAACAAGAGCGCTTAAGCCTAAAATGAAGCCTAAGGCAAGAGCGCATGAAAAATATCTTTATCATGTTTTCCAAGTTGATAACGATGAGGAATTAAGAGAATATATATATGAGACATCAATAAGTCAACTGAAATCTATAGTTGACAAAAACTATGAGATGGTTGACTATGATGTTTTGAATGATGATACAGAAAATCTATTTTCATATCCGATACAGAATAAGGTGTTTTCTTTTCAAGATGTTGTTACCAACCAATTGCAAAGAGATGTTCCAAAGATAAAAAGTATTCGTGATTTGGAAAATGATGAGGTAAAATTATGGGCCTATTGTGTCGGTTTCGAAGATGTGCAAACTGGCGAATGGGTTTATACATTTCGTAAGATGCAAGCCAGTTCTGTAGCCATCGATACACGAGAGGCCAATCTCAAAGCAAAATTCTTAGCTTGGTTTAATCCAGAAAGCTTAATGCTTCAACAGTTAAAGGGTGATGCATTAACTCTGGATAAACAGATAGACTGTGTATTCTATAAAGACATATTCTATGTGATTAAGAAATTTAACTTTGAACAGATGGTGGGATTGCAAGAGGAATATGCAGAAAAGGCTAAGATTATAGCAGAAGAAATGGAGGGAACAAATACTTTTTCTGGCATAGAAAAGTTAAAAGCAGTCATAGATACCAAACCTTCTGTACATAAAAAACTTGTAAAAATAGGAATGCTTGGCTCCTATAAAAATGTGACAGAAAAAGATATTCGTCAAATGAAACGAGTTTGCAAACAGCACGGTGATACTTTAAAAATTGTAGATGGTAAAATCTGTATGGAAGAAGAAGCTGATGTTGATGTTGTGTTGAAGATGTTTGGCGATTATTACAAACAAGGTGAAGTCTCAGGAAAATCGTATGGTACTTTTTCTGGTAAGGAATTGAAAAAATAATAGAGGTGAAGGAGTGTGCTTAGTTATCTTTCACCCTGCACACGATACAAAATAACTTTTTTCAAAAAACTGATAAGTGTAACTACTTGTAATATAGTGGGGACGCTGTATTGGTGATATGCATTGATATTCAGATCTTTTATAAAGATGAATATGTATGGAGGATATAAATGAATACTTCAATCCAGTTCATTTCACTAAGTTTTATAACGAGAAGTTAAAACGCAAAAAAGGAGGTGGGCTTGATGGCTTAACACCTGCTACCTTTTGGAACCATTACGAAAAGAAACTGGATGATATAGCTAGTAGATGTTTGTCTGGAACGTATAAGTTTTCACCTTATAAGGAACAACTTATATTAAAAGGAAGAGATAAGTTCCCTAGAATACTGTCAGTACCATCAATGCGTGACAGAATGATCCTGGGAGTTCTTAACCAATATCTCCAAAAAGCATTTCCTGAAGCGGTGAATAATCAAGTGCCTAATCAATACATTAAGGACATTGGCGATTTCATGGCACAACATTCTTCTGAGAAGGTTTACTTCTTTAAGACGGATATCAAAGGGTTCTATGATTCTATAGACTTGGATACGCTTTATAGAAAATTGGAACCATCTGTTGATGCCAGTGTCTTGCAATTGGTAAAGACAGCAATTAATACAGTAACAGTATCCAAGGGCGGTGCTAGATTATCTTCAAATCAGCAGCTGAGATTGACGGGAATACCTCAGGGCTTATCCATTTCTAACATACTTGCAGGTATATCTATGTTGGATTTTGATGAGAGTATTGAGAACCATTGTGACGTCAATACCTTGTATAAAAGGTATGTAGATGATATTTTGATATTGAGCACAACTCCGATAGATGCTCGTTTTGTAGATGAGTTTAAGTGTGAATTGATTATAAAGGGAGTCAGCCTACGCCTTTCTCCTGATAAGACACATTATGGTATTGTGGGCGATAAGAGTTTTGAATACATAGGGTATAGTTTTAAATCAACCTTCTGTATTTCTATTCGACAGAAAAATACTCAGACTTTTCTTAATCGAATCTCTCGATTGATCTCCCGTTATCGTAGTCAGAAAGAGAATCCGTTTACGCGTCCAAGATTTATAATTGAAGACCAAGCATTTGATGATTACTATATAGCTCTTATCAACTTAAAGTTATCAGGTTTCAAGACATTGAATCATCTTTATGGATGGTTACCATACTTTCAGGCAATGACAGATATACAACTACTTTATCAGTTGGATACTGTGGTACATAAGAAATTTCTAAAAGGTTTAGAGATTGAAAATAAAATCAAGCATTTGCCAAAGGTCTATTGGGATATCAAGAAGCATGCTGGCAAGAATATGTTGAAAGATTTTGATGCATTAAAAGAGGTTGGTGATATGAAAGCTTATCTCATATCAAAGGGACTTATAAATAGCGACTTTGATTATAGTGATGATGAAATACAGACATGTTATTGGATACATCTGGAACACTTGAAGAAAGATGCCCATATGACTGTTGGAACAACTTCATAGAAGGGAGTCTTTGAGACTCAGTCTTAGGGGTGATGTTACATCACCTTTTTGTAAAGCATTTAAATATCTAATGCCACATACGTGGTTTGTTTGCGTTTTGATTGGGACTCCCTTCTTTTTAAAAGAAAATATTATATGGAAAATTTAGAAAGCTTAGGTAATACGATTTATAAAACGATGAGTGTTCGTTTTACAGCATCTCGTCGTATGAAGCGTAGCCGAGATGCCTCTAAGGTGTGTGAAGCAATGTTTTCTGCTTCCATCATAGCGATAAGTTTGATTGCACTGCAGAAGCCGGAAATAAAAGTCGCTAATATGATTAGTGCCTTTACGATAATACTTTCCACCTTCTTGCTTGTGTTGTCGCTTCTGTTCAGTAGCTTGAACTATGATAAAAGGATGGAGAATTATCATGCTTGTGGTAATGAGCTGAATCGTTTGTATCGTTTGATAAAACACGATGTCAGTGTTCTTTCCAAAGAGGAACAGGAGAAGAAGGAAATTGATTATATCAATAAATATGAAGAAATATTGAGTAAGTACAATCTCAATCAAACATCCTTTGACTATCAATATGCTATGCTCGGCAGTACAGAAATACATCCATTGAAATGGTTGTGGTTCCAATGTAGGTATTATATCTTTGATGTCTATTTGTTGTATTGGATTATAGCAATAGCACCAACAGTTGGTGTTGTTTGTTATTTTCTAAAAGATTTAGCGTAAAGGATAAAAACAGGTTTTTACTTTATTGCAATATTCTTAGAATTTTAACCCTTAATTCCGCAACACTATAATTTA
>NZ_QUCG01000101.1:0-8641 GCF_003473645.1 Prevotella sp. AM23-5
GGTGCTGCTTATGGCAACCTTTGAGTTGAAGTAAAAAAATGCAAAATTGTTAAACATATCTTACGATAAGTTTGTCCGACAAGCATCTGCCGTTTATGGGGAGAGTAGTGCATATCTCGTTCGAAATAAAAAAGACGAACCAAGTGATGAAATGATGAAAGAGATGTATGCAATTGCAAGTGTACATCAAAGAAACTCCAAAGCTTATGGTGTAAACTCTGAGCCAGCTAAAGACTTTCGTAAAAAAGGTGAAAGTCAAAGAAATGAATTACCTCTCATGCGAACAGCAATAGCGGCAGAAATTAATGCATTGTTTGGTGGCACAGATTACAGCTATGGGGCAACAATGTGGGATGGCGCAGAACAAGCCCAATTTTCTTCAAATGACATGCGTAGAAGCACAGGTAGATTCGAAATTCATATGAACACTATGGGATGGAAAATCTCCGATGGGCATTATGCAAAATGGAAGAAAAATGTTGGAAAATCGTTTAAAGCACCTCAAATTCGCATTGCTCCAACGCATTTTAATGACGGCAAACGTAATATGAATGCTGGAAAAACAAGATTACAATCAACAGCAGTATACGGAAGAACTATCTTTTGGAAAGGAACTAAATAAAAATTAGTAATGAGATTTTGTGCGATATTAATACTTTCTGTGATTTCAATTCTAAACAGTTTGGAATTGAAATCACAGACTGTTGTAAACATTTTAAGTAATGGTTATAAGTTAGAGAGAAGTTTATTTCTACACGGGAAAAAAATCGGGGTATATAATAAAAAGGGTAGATTGATTAAATTGTCCACAGATGACAAAACGCGTCAAAAGATATTTTTAAATCAATCTAATAGCCTAACAGATTATGGAATAATGCTAAAATATCCCGAGGTCATATATAAGGATGCATGTGTTATTGCTGATATTTTATCAAGTTATGACCCAAGCGAAATTTTGTCATTTACAAAGCCAATAGGGGAACAAAAAAAGATTTCTATACAAAATATCAATAAGTATTACACATATCTTGATGCCAGTGTTGACTATGTGTTAAGTATTGAAATTATAGTCAAGGATTGTCTTATTACTCAATATAGTTATACATATAAGCCAAACATGTCTGACGTCATTATTTCATATACAGGTGTCTTTACTTATGATAAGAATAATAGGGTCGTAAAATTAAAAAAAGAATATAGGAAACACTATGAAACAATAGAATTCATATATGAAACCAAATAAGACATGTTTCTTGCCAAGTCATATTGTGACTTTCGGTGTATCGAACATTTGGGTCGTCAGATGGAAGAACCATCTTCAATGCCCGATATTTCAAGTCTGCTACCTCCCAAGCTTGATGCTCTCGCCATTGAGTTAGGTTGCCCCAAATGGAGATGACAAGAGATAGAGCCAAGCCTCTAATGAAAAGAAGAACATACTTTGAAGTTGGCTCGAAGCGATGAGTCACTACTTTCTTCAGAGGTGTGTTATCCATTGCGTGAAGTTTGTCCTGCACAATTTTTGATGTGGCATTCAGCTCTTGTTTCACCTGATTAATGGTACACTGCGCATCACAACTTTGCGACACGCTGCATTGAAGGCAACTGCGACTACAAGACCGTAAGCGTACTGCTCGGTCATGCCAATATTACAACAACCCTTAATCTCTATGTTCATCCGAACATGGAACAGAAGAAAAAGTGCATCACCAAGATGTTCAAGTCGCTTGGAAAATAGGGAAGAACAGATGAAAGCCGAATATAGGGAAGTAATAAGGGGTCAGTCCGAAAACTCGGTTGCAATTTTATTAAGTGGATATAGTTTTGTATCTTTACGCCATGAAACAATGGCAAGTATTACAGACAGTATTTCCTAAGGTAATTACAGAGAATTTTGAATTTACCAATTGTGAAGAAACCCCTGATAGCATAAACTATTGGCTTGAGGAACGTGAATATATGTCCCGTGAGGATTACAAGAAAGGTACGGTACGGCCCTACGGCTTTACAGACTACAAGACCATCCAGGACTTTCCAATTCGTGGGCGCGGTGTATACCTGCATGTTCGCCGACGCAAATGGATTGACCGTTCCACTGGCGAAATATTTACTTACGAATATGATAATCTGACTGAATCTGGCTCCAAACTCACCCCTGAGTTTGTGGCTTTTTTAAAAGAGGAAGATTGAGACCACAGCTGAAAGCATTCAGGGAATCGCAACTCACTATGGCGTAAAGGGGAAATTGCTCTGCGCCCAGTATAAGGACCATTTTAGTGACTTCTGGCTGTGGGAGCAGTTGGAGCATGCTTCCGAATATTTGATATTCCCAGAAAATATGGGTTCGCATCTAAGCATAGACGAAACCTGTCTAAGCAGCGGCGAGGTTTACACATTTCTCACAAACAAGGACGGTCATGGCGGTCCTGGTACTATCGTGGCCGTTGTACACGGCACGAAGGCTGAGAATGTAATTACTGTGATAGAAACAATCTCACGGAAGAAACGCCTTCGCGTTGAGGAGATTACGTTGGACCTTTCATCCTCCATGATGCTGATTGCCCGCACGGTGTTTCCCAGAGCACGCATCACGAACGATCGTTTTCACGTACAGAAAATATACTATGAGGCTGTGGATGACCTGCGCATCT
The DNA here is from genome assembly GCF_003473645.1 of Prevotella sp. AM23-5. Lineage (NCBI taxonomy): Bacteria > Pseudomonadati > Bacteroidota > Bacteroidia > Bacteroidales > Prevotellaceae > Prevotella > Prevotella sp. AM23-5. Next base: position 2,652 of record NZ_QUCG01000101.1, read on the forward strand.
CACTGCGCTGGATGGTGCGCGACCTGGAGAACGAAGAGATGAGGAAATGTCGTGAGGAAGACATCAGGTACATACCTTTCAGACATGCCAACGGTGATACCCGCAAGCAGCTTTTGGCCCGTGCCAAATTTATACTCACGAAACATGAATCCAAGTGGACACCGTCGCAGCGGTGGAGAGCCGATATTATTTTTGAATTCTATCCAGAATTGAAGGAGGCGTACGGACTTGCCATGGAATTGACAGATATATTCAATACTAAGTGTGTTAAAGATGTAGCCAGGACGAAACTGGCCAAGTGGTTCAACAAGGTAGAGCAGTTGTCTGGAGATGCCTTTCGCACGGTCATCGATACCTTTACAAATCACTACGAAACTATCTTGAACTATTTTGTAAACAGGCAAACCAATGCAGGAGCGGAATCGTTCAACGCCAAGGTGAAAGCGTTCAGAAGCCAATTCAGAGGTGTTGCCGATATTCCTTTTTTTCTTTTCAGATTAACAAAACTGTGTGCATAGGCTTGTTGCTTGCAACCGAGTTTTCGGACTGACCCGTAATAAGTCTGCTCCGCAAGGGATATTCCGTTCGGGATGTGGCAAAGTTGAGTGGTTAAGGGGTAAGTACCGTACAACGAGTGAAGCGATTACTAAAAGTACAATCACAGCAATAATACTATTAATTTTACGTTCTTTTTATAGAAAGGGTTTGTGCAATAGTGGCTTATAGGCTAAAAGCACTACCTTTGAATGCTGTTAAATATGGTAATGTTCAAAGTCACAATTTGTGATTTTGGAAAAATGAATATAAATATGACAGATAAAATAGAAAAAAAGGAGGCAACCTTTGCAGTGCCGTACAATGGCGAGGACAACAACGATTATGTCGATGGCAAGGGCTTCTGCTGCAATGACGGCAGCTTGGAGGCTGCTCAGACACGAGCTTTAGCGAGAGCTGCAAAGAATAACTTCCAAGAAGGCGATACATACGAGAAGATGCAGTTCTACTACCACCCAGACCATTTGGGTAGCAGTAGTTACATCACCAATCTTGATGGCGAGGTGGTGCAACATATCGAGTATGTTCCTTTCGGTGAAGTGTTCGTTGAGGAGCGCAACAACATTTGGAATACACCTTATCTTTTCAATGCGAAGGAATTCGATGAGGAGACAGGATTGTATTACTATGGAGCGAGGTACTATGATCCGAGGTTGAGTCTTTGGCTTTCTATAGATCCCAAAGAAGAAAAATATTCCAATGTGTCAACGTATTGTTATGTTATTTCTAATCCGCTGAAATATACAGATCCTACAGGTATGGAAATTGATATGACAAAAGTTCGTTTGGCTGATGAACAACTTAAATTGTCAACAACTCAGTCTGTAATAAAAGATTTGGCTTCTCAAACGGGATTACAACTCAGTTTGGACAAGGATAACAAGTTGCAATATGCTAAAAATGATGAAGGAAAACCTATTGTTAATAAGATTACCAACAAAAAAGGAAAAGAAATAGATGCAGGAAGTAAAACTGCAAGGAATTTCTTGATAAAAAATGATTGACAACAAAACCGAGATAGAAGTATCCTATCATGCTAAACGTACTGTTACATCTGGAACTCAAATAGGTCTCAGTTTTGAGCAAATCAGTAACATGGTTAAAGGTGCTGTTGGTGTAGATGGCAATACGCTTGGTTTTGGCATGACCTTCTTACATGAACTTCATCATACAACAATAGGTGGAGACTATCATGATTCTACAGAACTTTTTGGAACTGGACCAGTTGTTGATAACATGAATATAATCCGCAATGAACTCAACAAACAAGGGTTTAATTATGGAGAAAGGTTAAATTATAAAGCGATCCATACAAAAGAAGGTAATATTATTCCTTTTAATGAATCGGCTTTAACTTCGTTGAAGTACAATAGTTCCATGGGGAAAAAGGCTCATTATATTAAAATAAAATGAGAATCATTATGAGAATATTCTTTTTGATGTGCATTTTGGGGGCTTCTTTGACGATAGCAGCTCAGAATATCATTTATGGTAATAAAAATGAGCAGAGAGCTATAAATATGGCATTTGATATTCTGCAAGTTTATTACCATTCAAAAGAACTGTGTGTTTCAGATTCGATTTATGATCTTGATTGGGATATTTTTTCAGATATGGTTGATACTCAGACCAAACAAATTCTCTGGTCTTATCGAATAGAGAAAAAATTTATTTGGAACGCTCCAACATATTCTGAAGCTTTATTATCTATATTCGGTCCTGAAACTTGTGATTCTTGTATGTATATAGCAAATTTTTCGGAGCCATATAAAGGAATGATAAGATGCGACATCCTACCAAAAGATAAAATGGTTGGCATTTATGGATCGCCTGTTATTTCGGCTTTTCTATTTAAATACAATAATAGAGGAGAAATTTATCAGAGCTATAAAGCTGAAGTCAATATAGACTAATTAAAATTCTTTCAAAAAGGGATTGTGTGAAATGGCACAGTCCCTTTTTATAAGATATTATACAAAGGTCTTTGTATGCCCAATTGTATGATTGCAACCCTCTCCATCTTCATCGCATTCCCATAAAGGTCTTTATTCCATAAAAGTTGTTATAAATGCTGCGAAAATTCTTGATTGTGACATTCCAACCGTAACTTTGCCAGTTCAAACAAATTAAATCATATCAAAATGTAGTAGAATTATAAAAAATCAGCAACAAAATGGAACACAAGAAACAGACCGGGCATGTCTGCCGATGGATGGTTTTTGGCATAACGATTGTCACCATCGTCGTAGGATGTACCATAGTAATCGGCCTATTTGAATGGCGCGACAGAAGCAGGATGGAGAGCAGGAACGCAGAGACACACCTTTGGCGTAAAAACGTGTATGACTTGAATATGCGTGTCGCCAAGTTATCTCTGCTTGGTGAGACATGGAAAAAATGTTAGACATATTATTGTGCGTTTTCTGATTATGCTGCAAATCAACGCAATAAATTCAATAGCCAATCGTTCTTTAGTTATAACATAAAAGCAAAACAATATGAACTATATTTGTCTTTGGGGAATATTAGCGTCTATAACAGGAATTGCAATAATGTTTTCTGTTATTAAGCACAAAAAGTCGGTAAGTGCCATAAAAAATAGCACTTACTTGATTTTTTCAATTTTGATGATATGCTTAGGAATAACAACCATCTTATTTAAAAGATATGATAGTATTTGTGCAATATTCTTTGGTATTACATTCCTAAATATCACATACAAAGACAGGCGTAATTTCCCACCGAGTTTTACAATAAACTATATTAATTATCTTCAAGGATATGTTGTTGGTTTTGTGTCTATAATGTATGCTTTGTTTAGAATTTTTGAATAAATAATCAAGTAATATGTCAATACAATTCCCTATACTTAATATTTCCTTAAGTAATTTAAGTTCACAGGATTTGGAAGAAACCCATATTGGAGACTTATGGGATTATCCTGGCGATAATAGTATCTTTGAAGAATACTACAATAATCAAAAATATGTTGACCAAAGTGGGCATATATTTAAAATAATAGGAAAAAGAAAATCAAATTTTATAAATTCAATAATCCATTTTAATAAAAAAGAACTGATATTTGAGGATTGTGGTGAGACTATTAGCTTCTCTGTATTGAAGGATTTTTTAATCAATAGATATAATTCATTAGATGATAATTTAGCTAAGTCGGTTCTGATTAGATTAACAAAACAATCAAAAAATATCAAGGATTTAATTGGGTAAACGTAAAAATTGTGAAATAATTTAAAATAACAGGTATGAAATATTTAATGCAAATATTACTTGGTTTAATACTTTTACAACTGCTGCAATCATGTGATTACAGTAAGAGTTGCGATGTGTTGTGGATGAAAAAAAATTTTGAAAATAATGCAGAGCTTTTTTTTGATGTTACTAATTTATTTAATAACTCTATTCCAATAAATTTAAAAAAAGAAAATTATGTTAATTTTAATATTAATGATAAAAATAATAGTGTTGATATTATTATAATAAGCAAAAAAGTAATTAATGGAGAAAGAGTCACTCAAAAAGCTAACTCACAAAGGTTAGATAACAAGAATTTTAATCTATTATTGAAAAACTTAGGATGGAACTATTCAAAAGTTGATTCAATACGAAATATGTTACAGAGGATAAAATGCAATACCATTAGAACCGTTGATTATAAATATTTTGATATTGAAATTTATAATAGCTCTAATTTATCGTATTCATATTTACATCTCAAACATAGTATAGAGTACCATAATATTAAAACAATATCAAATAACTCTAAATACGGTAATCTGTTTTCCATTTCTCTGTAACTAATAGCTTGTAGCCGAACAGTAAAAGAAAGCAATTGCAAGCGTGTAAAACAAACTGTATTAAACTATAATAATTATTGTTTAACACAGTTTATTGTACGCTCGGCATGAGCTTATTCTAATGGGTGCAAGTCCCTAATAAGCCTGGTGTGGGAGGTCGGTAAATGTGAAAATAGGAAGCAACTGCCTTTTATGATTAGCATTTACCTCCTACCCGATTCGAAGCGAAGAATGCGCTTGTACCAGATGGTCGTTGTCTATTATTTCTGATTAATTTTCTTTTTAATTTCATTCGCCTCTTTAAATAGGCTATTAGCAATGCTATCTTTAATTGCTGCCATCTGTCTCATTTCGTTATGGTAGCAAATTGAGTCCTCGTAAATATTTACACGAGTTCTCACTTTCTCAATAACTTCTTTATTTGGGCATACAGAAAAATTCTTTTCGATGTATCGAACATTGGGGTCGTCAGATGGAAGAACCATCTTCAATGCCCGATATTTCAAGTCAGCCACCTCCCAGTCTTGGTGTTCTCGCCATTGGGTAAGATTGCCCCAAATAGAGATAACAAGAGATAGAGCCAAGCCACCAATGAAAAGAAGAACACACTTTGAAGTTGGCTCGAAGCGATGGGTAACAACTTTCTTCAGAGGTGTATTACCCATTGCGTGAAGTTTGTCCTGCACATTTTTTGATGTGGCATTCAGCTCTTGTTTCACCTGATTAATTGCATCAAACAAGAGTTTGCTTCGCTGTTCATCTTTACTTATTTCTTTCTTGGTAAGGTCGGTAAAGATGCAGATAGCCTCTCTTAATCTTGCCAATTTGTCAATAGACTCCCCTTCTTTTACAGCTATAGAAAGGATGGCTTTTTCAAGCTTGCATGTATCAACACTTACAGGGACAGGAATGCATCCAGCCTCTGCATTCTTTGGTGAAGCAGAAAGTTCATCGACTTTCTGCTCCAATCTTTCAACTGTGCCGTAGAGGCTTCCAATAGTTCTTCTTTCATGTTCGATTCTATTTTTAAGTTTGTAACTTGCATCAAAGGCTGAAGCCCTTTCTGCGTTTTCTCTTTTTCTTCTTAGCGGATTCTTCCTCTGGGAATGGCTCATAAGTCTGGGCATTAGACGGAGCGAACAAGCCGATGGAAGAAATACCACTCCAAGGGTCTTGGGTATGTTCTGCCGTTGGTTGAGTCTGTTCTACTTGGTGACAACTTGATTGTCCTCCCTGCATAGATTCGGCTCTTGGCGATACACGATTATACTCTGTGCCAAGTCTTGCATCCAACTTGACAAAGCTGTATTCTCGGCTAATCTGCGTACCCTTGAAGCTATATCCGTCTTTACAGAATCGGATGCCTTGAACCTTGGTTCGCTCCTTATCCTTATAGACAAACTCTAAGTGAACACCTCGTTTTGCAAGTTCACTTTGGAACTCGTCCCAGCTATCTGCCATTCTCAATGCGCTCTTTACAGCATTGTGAATCTCGTATTTGGCACGCTCTGCATTGCGCAATTTGCGAGTGTTAGTCTTGCTCTTGTCCGTTCCGTAAGTAAGTCCATACTTGGATTTTAGAGCCTTGGTAACTTGCTCATTACGCCTGTAATCATTCCT
>NZ_QUCG01000102.1:0-8546 GCF_003473645.1 Prevotella sp. AM23-5
CGAACCGTTCAGCTTCGCCTGTAAAGCGGTATCGCCGATGGGTGTCTTGGTAAATGTTCCAAATAGTAGCTGTTTGGAACATTTGCGCTTTTCTTATGTCTATGGCTTCGCTTTATTCCCTTTCTCCTGACTTTCATCCATCCTCGGCTTCACTGAGTTCTCCTGAAAGCCTGAGAAACTGCACTGTGATGCCATAGAGCAGCAAGGGAGATAGGTCGAACCTTCATGTGGGGCTTTGGCCACCACACCCCTTGGCGGATGGCATACATGCGAGGAGGACTTTTCTTTCAGGGTAGGCTTGCTTCCGTTTTTGGCGAAGATGGACTTCCTTCCCATCTCCACCTATTTTGAAAGCCAGGCTACCCCTCTCTCCAAGCCACATGGACATGCCATTCTCCTCACAAGTGTGCCATCCTCTACGCTCCTATATCTATAGCCGAAGTTTCGGAATCTTATTTTTCTGTTTCTATATTTCCTTATTTTCTTATTTCTTTATATATTTATATAAGTATATAGTTCTATAAGAATATAATTGTTTCTACCTATAGAACTACAGTGCTATATCTATATTTTTCTTTTCTACTTTTCTTATATCTATGTTTTCATATTTGTTTCTATTGTTCGACCTCACTTTTTTATTGAAGCGGTATCGTGCCATCTGCCTCCCTTGCTTTTTCTCGTGCAAAGTTATGGCGGCCCTGTCAGATGCCAAGTACCAGGAGAGGACTCCTTATTTGGCTAAAACTTTTCTGGAAGCCTTCCGCAAATATTGCATATTTGGGTATTCCTGAAAAGTTTCTACCAAATTCCTTGGCGTTCTGACTTCTCTGGGCTGCCATCCTTTCTGCACGTAAAAAGGCTACAGGAGGCGAAGGACACGCCGAGGTATGATAAAAAAAATATCGGATCGAACGAAACAAATAACTGTAAAAGGCTAGAAGGTTCCGGAAATCCAAAGTATAATTTTTAAAGTTGAACCGTTAAAATGAGATTGACAATGAAACAGATTATTAAGTTTCTCAAGAAGATGAGTGTGGAAAACGCTTTGTTTTTCTTCTCAATGTTTGGAGTGGCAATGATGGCTTTTGCTTTCATGGGTGGTAACATGCGCTTCCTTGATGAGGGATTGGCCATCTGGCTGATAATAGCTGGAGCAGTGGTAGCTGGTGTGGGAATGATTGGAGTCTTCGCTAAGAACGACTTCTTCATCTACGACATCAACGAGGCTTCATAGATTCTTTCGGGAGAGGTGAATAACCTCTCCTGTGCTTCTTTTTATGTTAGGCAAAGGTGGTGGTATATGTTAAAAATGAAAGATATATCATTTTATAGCAGTCATTTTAAGTTCCATCACTTATCTTTGTAACTTCAAAAATATAGATGATATGAGAATGAATGAGATTTCTTGGCAACGAATGGTGTATATGAACCATAGTGCCAACGTTGTTCCTGCAGGAAAACCCTATAAGAAGCAAATGCTTCAGGGAAAAGTCTTTCCTGTCACTAAAGCACAGGCTAGGAACTTTGTTCTGATGGGGTGTCTGCTCAATGAACTTAACAACGAGGATGTTCGGGTAGTGGAATTGATACTGAACAAGCATGGAATTGTTGGCAACTACAGCTATGCCAAGAAAAAGGGGATGGTGAGACTCGTCAACTCATGTGATTTCGACAAGGCTCTGAGAATGGAATATAATTTTTAAAATTTGATGATATGGAAGAAAAGTATGAGAGTTTTAAACAGAAAATTCTGAAACTGAACGAACTCGCTTTGAGAGGGGAAGAGGGAGAAGCCATTAATGCTCGAAAGGCAATGGTTAGGCTTTGCTCTACCCTGGGTGTTAATTTGGAGGACATCTTGAATGAGAGCGAACAAAAGAAAGAATATGTCTTCAATGTTGGATGTGACCACTTGCTGAAGGAGCTGTTCTTTATGTGCAGTGAGAAAATCTTGGGCGACGGTGAGATTTGGTATAAGGAGAAGAATAGCCATATATCCTTGGAACTTACTCCTTCACAATATGCCGAGTTGTTTACTTACTTCGATTTTCACAAGGAAAACTTCAAGAAGGAACTGAAAGCTACAAGGAAAAGATTGCTTCTGGCATATTTGTTGAAACATAATATCTATGTTGGTAATGATGACGGAACAGACAAAGAGCTTTCATCGGAGGAACGCCGCAATGCTTGGAAGACTTTGCAGATGGTTGATGGCTTGGAAAATGTGTCTTATTTAAAATCTTTGGAAGACAAGTAAATGGAAAAGAATGATATTTAATACAATGAAATGGTGATTGCCAGAATGAGAAAAATGAGGGAAGAGGCAGAAAAGCGGAATACTACTGTTGATTTCTGTAAAATACAATAGGGACTCTCTATTTTCTGTAGCGAAATAGTCTCTGCTTTTGGAGTGTTTACACTAAAAACAGAGACTATTTTGTTATTAATATGTGTGAGATATGGTAACAAACACTGTCTCACCAGAATATCCTATCTTATAGGTTACTTCTTCTACAAGCCAGCGATAATCCGTCAATCCTTCGTTGAAAATTTCTTCATGCTCGTCGCCATACACCACCATATGCAGGAGAGACTTGTCTTCTAGCTCCTTTACGTTCCTTAGGTAGGATGGTGTCCTGTCGTCTTCTTTTCGAATCTCTTCCAATAGTAAGTGCAGGTCACTGTCGGAATTGGATAGTTGGCAGTAAAGCTGCTTGAATATCATGTCTTCGTAGTCGGAGAGCATGATGAATTCTCCTTTTCGAGGAATTATGGACATTTCGCATTCTATGAAGAATGCTCTGTGGGGATAGCACTCTGGGATATTGTTATAACAATCTATTCCTGTGCATCCCCAAACATTTTTTGGTAATAATATGACTTTCATCTTGATTTCTGGTATTGCTTAATATTCCGACAATGCTTCACTGCGGGAAACGCTTCTAGCCACGAAACTGAAGGAATTGCCTGTGCTCTTGTACTTGCAAGGTTCGCCTACTTTCGAGACTGCCACGCAAAACACAGAGAGTGGAAGAGGAGCTTCGGGATGCTCTTTTACAAAACTCTCGATTTGTTCCTTGAACCAAAATGCTTTCTTGCCATTGAAAACCACTACAAGGTTGCCGTTGCATTCTATGGCTGCCCTGCCAACTTCTTGGTCAAATATGTCAACTTTTTCCATTGTGCAACTTATTTTAGTTCTCTTACTTCCATGTTTACACCTCTCTCATAGATGACAAAGGTGTAGGTCTTTCCCTTATACTTGAACTCATCTATGGTACGTGATATGTCACGGCCTTTTACGTTCTCTTTCCCGGAAAGTCTGTTCATTTCGGCAACTTGGTTCTTCCTGTAATAGCCCAATATACCTTGTATGACCAAGATTGCGGCGACAATGGCAAATAGCCAAATGTTGTCTTTGAAAAATTTTCTCATCTGTCTTGTTCTTTAATTGTTATTATACTCTTCTATGGCCTTGAATATCTCCAAAGCCACTTGCGGAACCCAGGCATTGCCGTATGCCTTTATGGATTCCTTTCTCCATTTTCCTTCAGAAATGGCAAGGTCGTCCACATCGAAGGGAAGCCCATCATCTCCTCTGCATATAGTGGGTTGAACTGACGGGAACCCTGTGAACCCCCGGTTTCCTCTGCTACTTTCTTCGGTGATGGCAGCTTGCCGTTCATGGCAAGGGCTGTCAGTCCCATTCCCATCTGGCTCTTGGAATTGAGCTTGGTGGTGTACTTGGTCGCCTCCGCAGCTGTAGGCGTAGGGAGGAGGTGCAGGGGCAGAAACTCCGTCTTGCCCTTCTTGTTGCAACGTTTCAAGCCCTGTGTCTGTACGGTGGGCAACAATCCATATCCTGTTTCTTCTATGGGGCGCTCCTGTGGCACAAGCTGGAATAACAAGCGGTTGGACTTCATATCCTTCTCGCTCAATGTCTTCACAGATGGCATCGAGGATGTACCTGTATTCTTCTCTACATACAACACTTTCTTCGAAGAGAAAGTCTGAACGTCCCATTTCAGTGACACTGCTGGGTTGTACCATCGTCGTGATGCCAACAACGTTTTCAGCAACGACCCAAGTGGGCTGTATCTCCCGAATCGCTCGTAGCATTTCAGGCCAGAGGTAGCGGTCATCTTCCGCTCCTTTTCTGCTTCCTGCATAGCTGAAGGGCTGACAGGGAAATCCGCCTGTGAGAACATCGACTTTTCCCTTCCACTTCGTGAAGGTTGTCTTGGTGATGTCTTCATAACTTTCTGAATTTGGAAACCAATAGTCAAGAACTTGCCTTGGAAACTGCTGTATCTCGCAATGGAAGAGATTCTTCCATCCCATCCAGGAGGCTGCAAGCTCCGCTCCGCCTATCCCCGAGAATACGCTTGCGTGGGTCAAGGTGTTCTTGATGGTGGTATCGTTTGTTAATGGGGCTTCTCGCCCCCTTTCACCCCTCGGTGTTTTCAGGTATAGATTATTAAACCTGCTGCCGCACTGGGAGGAAGGGGAACGATGCCTACGAGTTGAATATTTGGGAAATATCCCCTTTTCTGGGCTTTTTCACACGCACCTTTCCATGAAGCTCCTCATACTTGCGGATAAACATATCGAGGCCAACTCCGATGATTTCCTTGATGGCCACTCCCTCGATGTCTGCGATGGTTCGTACCTTACTCATCACGTCTGGGTCAACCATGGTGCTGATTACCTCATAGCGTGGCTTCTCCTTTCGCTTGGTAGGTAAAGGAGCCTCGCTAGGGCATTCTTGTGTAGGAACTGCTTCCTGTTCCTCGGTCTTCCCAGTCAACCCTTGTAACAGGGAATCCATTGCGTTTGAATTGATGCTCTTTGACATAACTGCTAATTTTACGTTCTACTTGTTGATGGTTACATTGTTTAATACCATTCTCTCCAAAAACTCCTCGGTCAGGGCGATGTAGTCCTGTGCGCCATTGCTCTTCTTGTCGTAGTCAACGATGTTCGTTGCCTCCAATGGTGCCTGGGCGATGGTGACATTCTTGCGAATCTTTGTCGTGAACACTAAATCGTCCAGCTGCTTTCTCAAACCTTCCTCGATGTTCTTGCTGAGCTTCGTTCCTTCCCATCGGGTGATGGCGATACCGAAGATGTTTACCTTTGGATTGAGGAACTTCTTGATTTGGTTGATGAAGTCGAAGATCATCTTCAATCCGTTAAATGGCAAGACTTCTGCTACCAAAGGGATAATCACATAGTCGGATGCCGTGAGGGCATTCAGGGTGAGCAACCCAAGGGAAGGTGGGCAATCGATGAGGATGTAGTCGTACTCGCTCTTGTAGTTCTCCAACAACTCTGAGAGGATTCTCTCTCTCGCCATCTTTCCTGCCAACTCCAAGTCTGCCTGGGCTAGGTTCAAATCGGCTGGTATCATGTCCAAACGGATGTCCTCACGTACCTTATATATATAAAGGGAGGTGGAGGACTGGGATTTCAAGCCATCATAGATGGTGGTTGTGACCTCTTTCTTCAAGAGTGAACTCGTGAGGTTTGCCTGGGCATCCAAATCTACCAAGAGAACCTTGTAACCCTTGGAGGCAAGGATTGAACCCATACTTGCTGTTGTCGTTGTCTTACCAACGCCACCTTTGTGGTTGGCGAAGGAAATAATCTTTGCGTAATGTTTCATAATTGCGTTGTATTTTTATATAATTATATGACTATATAGTTATTTTCGCCTACAAAGATATGAATATTTGGTAATATAACAAAATAAATATTGAATTATTTGCTTATATAAATGTTTTTTTGTACCTTTGCAACAGAAAAAGTTCTTAAAATATAAGTAATATGAAGAAAATTTTAGCATCAATGATGATGTTGGCTGCAACTTCCACAGGATTTGCCCAACAGGTAACGGCTCCAGAGCCTGAGTTTATTAACAGCTATTGCGTGCTCACAAGTGATTCCACTTTCGATGCGCTCCCAAAAGAGGACGGAATGATTTCCAAGCATCAGAATAAATTCGGCAAATTTGCCAAGATAGCAGGAGCTGTTGGAGACTTGGGGTTTGCAGGAGGTATGATAGGGGCCAGTACATCTGGAAGTGCTTCTGGTATAATTAATGGTGTTCGTGTGATGGGAACAGCAGCTGGAGTAGGACAAGCTGCCGATGCAGTGAATACCCTCGCAGGAGCAGAGGGTATGGACATTGCTTTCGCAGGTGGCAAATCTGCCTACACCGTGAAGAATGCAAATAATGGCATCCGTTTACTCATTAAGGGAGAGAAGAACGAGTACGATCCAATGGAGATTTACCGCATTGTACGTTTCAAAGCATCAAAGAAGGACAGAAGAATTCAATGGATGGAGTTCAAGCCTGCCTTGATAGGCAGCGCAGAAACCAAGAAGAGAGGATATGTAGCTTTCACAGGTCATAAATATGGAAACCAAAGCTATCTCTTGGAAATTCCAGCATCTGAGGCAGAGCCAGGAGAGTATGGCATCTTCTATATGTCAATCATCACGGCTACAGCCATCCCTGTAGGAACATTTAGTATTAACAAATAAAACGTTACGATTATGGAGGCTTTATTAACTTTGGCATTTGCCGGTTGGCTCGGCAAGAAAACCGTGGAAGCGGTAGTTGGTGGTGGAAATAAAAAGAAAAGAAGACGCTCTAAGACCAACTGGGATAGACTAAGCTATTCCCAGAAGGCTTGGCTTCATGACCATTCACTATAGTTTAATGGCAAATCCTGTAGTTTAAATTGCAAAATCATTATATATAAGGTTCAACGCTCCTGGTTCGAGAGAATCAGGAGTTTTTTGTTTGTAAGCCATTAAAACTCATAAAAGTTTGGAGATTAGAATTATTTGTCGTACTTTTGCAGCGGAATAAATTTAATAAAGTCCCTTTGTGGCATAAATTATGTGTAAGGTATCAGAAGAGACAATCCTCAAGGCTAACGAGAGGATGAGAAAATATAAGATAGGGCAGAACAACAAGAATGTCTCACCTATGGGGGTTACCGTGGACACTCATGTCCAAGGTAAGACCTATAGTCAAACATTTACAGAGAATAGCATTAATGCTATCTTTGAACGTGTACTAAGCAATAGGCAGCATGGCAAAGCACTATAACTTCATTTATGAGGAATTGGTAAGGTATGAGGGTGACTTGGTAGGACGTGTTGCCTACTCACTGTATAAAAGGGAAAAGATTGCTTTTATAGAACAATAGTAGGATGTAGGGGAGTAATCCCCTACATCTACTCTATTTGAAATATTTCGGTGCTATTTTACTTTGCTTGCCCTTTGCTCATAAGTTCGGCATAGGCAAGGGCATCTCTGATAATGCAACTGCTTTCAGTCTCTTTGTCTTCCTTGCAAATGGCCCTGTATTGTTGCTTGAAGACATCTGGACATTCCTCATAGGCATCGATAAGGACATATCTTATCCATTTGTCATAGTCCTTGGGATGAGGAAGCTTAAGTCTTCTCAGAAACATACCTGTGGCACGCTTCAAGGTGTTGACATCGAGCTTGACGGCCTTGCCTGTTTCCATGTCTATCCAGGCAAACAACAGGTGGGCTACCTGCACTGAGCGGTCTATGCTGATTTGAAAACATGATACCTTGAATCTTTTTTCAAATGCCAGACTTACTTCCTTTATTTGCTCCAGCGTGGTGGATGCTGGAACCTCAAAGGAAATTTCCCTGATGACCTTTGTGTTGCGATATGGCAGAAAAGAGGTCTTCTTTTCTATCACTCTAAGAAGTTTCTCGTATCTTGATACGTAAGTCTCTTCTATCCAATATTCTGGTTGCATGGGCAAATCTGCCCTAGCAACGTCAATGTTAAGGATTCCGTTATTTCTCATAAGGTTTGCGTTTTATATCATTTACTTTTTCCATAAGTCCCCATCTCTGTAAGTGAACTTAATCTCATAGATGAAGGCGATGATGATGCCAATGACGGCAACACCGAATGCTATTCCCACTATTTTCATAGGCTCTCTTTGTTTTTTATGAACTTGTAATAGGCGTATGAGCGAAGGCTCTGAAAGTGTATGTAACTTCCCGACCAGTCCACTGCGGCCGGATTTCTGTCCATGATGGTTCTCGTTAGCACCTTTCCTGCTGAACTGTTGGGCAAGAACAGGTTCACTTCCTCGTACTCCTCGCTTTCTACGAGAAAGTGAGAGAGGTTGAAATGGTGGTTAAGGATGATGCAATCGCATTCCTTGGGGAGTGCAATCTTGCCGTCCTTCGACAAAGAGAGATAGGCCAGATAGTCCATGAAATTACTAAAAAGGCAGCAACTAGCGACTGAGCCTTTTTTAGAAGGTTGCAATGTGATGCCCTTGCGATGAATTGTCGTTGGTCTTTTCATCTCCGTCAGGCTGATGAACTCCACGCCTCCGTGTACGTTTCTCATTCCTATTCCGTGCCACACTCTGTTCAGGCTGCTACAGTCGATGGAATATACTTCTTCTGGTATCGAGGAAGGATTTATGCCAAATTCTTGCAGTTTTTCTTGATCCTTAATTCCGCAACACTATAATTT
>NZ_QUCG01000103.1:0-8536 GCF_003473645.1 Prevotella sp. AM23-5
ATTGGATGATAGTTGCGGATTTTAGGGTATGCTGACACGAAAGACGATTTTCTGTTGTGGCAGGATTATCGCAAGGACCAAGTATTCTTGAAGATATTGGAAAATCCAAAGCACAATCAGAAAGGAACACATTATAAAGATAGCAATATGTATATCTTTGCAGGTTTAAAGAAGGATGATTCCCTTGAAGAGCATTTGAAGTATAATGATAAGTTCTTGTCTTCAGATGTTTTCCAGTGGGAAAGTGTTGTAGATATTTCTGCCAAAGAGGAGGCCATGCAGCAAGCCGCTAAGAGAGTCTTCGTATTTGTGAGAAAGGTGAGTGCCGAGAATGGTATCACCCTGCCATATACCTATATCGGAACTGGTCATTTGGAGAATCCAAGAAAGGATGCAACGACGAATGGTTCCATATTGTATGATATTCACATGGACAATCCGTTGCCGCAGGAATTGCAGGAGGATTTCCAGTGGATGGAGTAAATGATATTTCAAATCGAGTAGATGATATTTTAAGTTGATAAGACAATGAAACATTATAATGTGATAGCAGCCGTTGTTTGCCATAATGGCAAGTACCTCTGCATGCAGAAAGGCAAGACGAAGTTTGAATATACCAGCTATAAATGGGAGTTTCCTGGTGGCAAGATAGAACCTGGTGAAACTCCTCAACAGGCGCTGGCTCGTGAGCTGATGGAGGAGATGGAATATCCTGTTGAAGTAGGAGAGGAGTTGGTAACTGTGAATCACGAGTATCCTGATTTTTCGATAACCATGACTGCCTTTCTGTGTACGCCAAAAGGCGATGCTAATGGGTTCAGGAGGCGTGAGCACGCTGATAGCAAGTGGTGCAGCCAAGAAGAGCTGAAGGGGCTCGACTGGGCTGCAGCGGATGTTGGGATAGTTAGAATTCTGCTATAAAATACTCGATGGCTGCTAATAAGTCATCGAGATTGTTCTTGATGACATCTAGCACTATATCTCCGTCTATATCAAAGTAACCATGTGCAATATGGTTACGTATGCCAATAACATCTTGCCATGGTATTTCTGGACGTTCAATTAATAGGCGAGATTGTGTTAATCTGTCAATTAGTTTGACTCCTTCTCCAATTGCCTCTATAAGCATACAACTAGCTGCAAGATTCTTCATTCCCTCAGGTGTACAATAGTAATCATCAACAGTCTGTACATCTTTGTTCCAATCTTGCAATTGTTTGATAGCGTCCTTAATTTGTATTAAGGTGCCAACTATTCTATTTGATGATGTATATTCCGTCATGTTCTATTTCTTTAAGAAGGAATGGATTTATATGCTTGTGTATTCTTACTATGTCAACAGAGCATTCTAGTAAGTTTTCTAAAAATCGCTTTAATCTAACCACAAGGAACATTTTGGGTTCCATATCTACACATATATCAACATCACTACCTTCTTTCTGTTCATTTCTGGAAACTGAGCCAAAAAGGCGCAATGACTTTACTCCGAAGTTCTTTTTCAGCTCTTCGGCATGAGATAAAATCAGTGATATATAGTATTCCTTTGACTTCATAATCATCATTTTTGTTTCTACCGCAAAGATAAGATAAAAACTTGAAACAACCAAGCATAAGCCTTCTTTTTTATGAATTATTACACGATTGTAGATTTGATTCTATGTGATATTCGATTTTGGTATATCCGATAAAAGAATATATATTTGCGCCTAAAATTAAAGTAAAAAATGGACAAGAGCATACATTCACATTTATATCACCAAGTCATTGGTCGCTTGCGTAGCAAGCGCGAAATGGGGGGGGGTAACACAGGCTCAACTCGCTGAACTACTGAAAGTTAATCAGGCGTTCATAAGCAAGATTGAGACTTGTGAACGCCGCCTTGATATCATAGAACTTCATCATATTTGCCAGGTTTTAGGCATCTCGTTTGTCGACTTCATCCAAGAAGTCGATAGGGATATTCTGTGCAAAAATGAAGAAGAAAGTTACATAACTATTAAAGAATTAAAAAAATAAGGTATGGAAAAAAATAATAAAAAAGAAATTCATACCTTTACTTTTGTGGATTTATTTGCAGGTATTGGTGGTTTTCATACGGCTATGCATAGTGTGGGAGCTCATTGCGTTTTTGCAAGTGAATGGGATAGATATGCACGTATATCCTATGAGGCAAATTATAAAGATATAGAGCCAAATCTTTTCAAAAAAGACTCATTGGGAAATTATAAATATTTTAATGAAGATATAACAAAGGCAAATCCTGCAGATATTCCTGATTTTGATGTTTGTTGTGGTGGATTTCCTTGCCAGCCGTTTTCCGTAGCCGGACTCAAAAGAGGTTTCGAAGACACCAGAGGTACCTTGTTTTTCAATATAGCAAATATTGTAAAATACAAAATAGAGCATGGTTGTCCTCCAAAGGTCTTGTTTTTAGAAAATGTTAGAGGTTTGAAGAGTCATGATAAAGGTAATACTTTAAAGGTAATTCTAGCAACCTTGGAAGAGTTAGGCTATGGTGTTTCATATACAGTACTTAATGCTAAATATTTCGGTGTTCCTCAGAACAGGGAAAGATTATTTATCATTGCATGGTATAAAAAAGCAATCAATGTAGAAATGTTTAAGTTCCCTTATGGCATTGACGCAAATGGTAATACTATATATGACAAATCAAAGTTAAAGGAAGGAACTATGCCTACTAGGGTTTCTGATATATTCGAACCTGATGATGCTGTGGCAGACTTTACTATTTCTGATAGAATGTGGGAAGGTCACCAGAGACGTAAGGAACGTAATATGGCAAATGGCAAAGGTTTCGGTTATCGTAAATTCTTTGGTGATAGTGAATACTGTAGTACGATTTCGGCAAGATATTGGAAAGATGGCAGTGAAATATTAATAGATCAGGCAGATAAAAATCCTCGTACGCTATCACCTGTAGAAGCAGGAAGATTACAGGGGTATAGGATTATAGGAAATGGATGGAAATATTCGGAATGTGCAGCTAATCAGAATTATAATTCTTCTAATCCAGAATTCCGAATAGTAGTTTCAAAGAAAGAAGCTTATCATCAATTTGGGAATAGTGTAGCTGTGCCTGTGATAAAAAGGTTAGCACAAGAAATAGTCAATCAATTATTAAATAAGTCATAGTATGGACGAATTGTTAGATTTAGGTATACTGAAAACAAGTTTGAGTGAGCTCATTGCTCATTCAAATATGGATGACTGTGTTTTGCCTGATGAGTTCAAGGCAAAATTTCATGCCTTTGGTGATTACAAGATTGAGCAGTACTTCTTGTACACATTGCAGGTAAGTTCAAGAAAGTCTTTACTGGTAATACCTAATCAATGGGTGTATATAGCCGCATGCTGCTGTCAATATTATGTCGAATTGATTAAGTATAAGGACAAGTTAGACGCTTTGGGCTTTACGTCCGACATGTATGAGGCTTGTCATCCTAGCAAAGATAATAGTAGTATTCCAGAGGACCAGAAAACTAAAGATGCTTGCAAGGAAAAGGCAGAGCATTTTCTCAATTCTTATAATGGTGCTGATAAAGAGCTTCTGGTAAATTTCTTGTGGAATTATGAGTCTTGGGGTGGTGGTAAAAATATAAAGCGTTCGAATGATTTTACCGATTCTCCTGTTCTTAATATTGCAAATACGATTAATGCTTCTAGCAGTTTGATTGGGGCTATAGTAAAAGGGCTGGCAAATCAAGATTGCCTAAACTTACTTCTTCAATCGGAAGGATGGAAGTCTTTTGAAGGATCATCAGCTAGCTCTGATACTGCAAAAAAGAACTCTGGGGGCAAAATGGCTTTGCAGCAGATTTTCTATGGTGCTCCAGGTACGGGTAAATCGTACGAAGTTAACAGCATAACGAAGAAGAATAGATATGCAACAATACGTACAACTTTCCATCCTGATAGTGATTATTCTACTTTTGTAGGAGCATATAAGCCTACTATGGCAGATGCCCCTGTTTATGGTGCACAAGGAGTAGAGATAGCAAAGGAAAAACGTATTACTTATACCTTTGTTAAACAGGCATTTTTAAAAGCCTATTTGGGCGCATGGCAAAAGCTTGCTAATGGAGTTGATTCGGTAGAACCGCAATTCTTGGTAATAGAGGAAATTAACCGAGGCAACTGTGCTCAGATATTTGGTGATTTGTTTCAACTCCTTGATAGAAGTGGTAATGGATTCTCAACCTATCCAATTGAAGCGGATGCAGATTTGCAGAACGAGATTGCTAAGGAGTTTGGACAGGGTGGCGAGTATATGCTTGCTAACGAATTTAATGTGGATTATGCTGTTCCTGATTATATCAGTAACTATGGTAAAACATTGACTGAAGATATTAAGTTAGGAAGAATTTTGTTATTGCCAAATAATCTTTATATTTGGGCAACAATGAATACCAGTGACCAGTCTCTCTTCCCTATAGATTCTGCTTTCAAGCGTCGTTGGGAATGGAGATATGTGAAGATTTCGAAAGGATATAAAAGAGGGGCAAATGGAGAGCTTGTTATCAAGAATTCTGAGAGAGTTCCTCTTGGTTGGAAGATTCGTTTTAACAACAATGAGTGTGATTGGTGGGAGTTCTTGGAAGCTATAAATAAGCAAATTGGTTCAGTAACAAGTTCTGATGATAAGAAACTTGGTTATTTCTTCTGTAAACCTAATTTGGGAGAATCTTTCATTCGAGAAGATACATTTGTAAATAAAGTTATTTTCTATTTGTGGAATGATGTCTTTAAAGACTGTGATGTATCCATTTTTAGAATGAATGATACGGATGATTCTTTTTATGATATTTTCTTTATAGAGGATGAACAAGGAAATACTATTGCAAACCCAGATGCGATAGGACAACTCATGAATAATTTGGGCGTTAGGATTTCTCCAGTTCCGTATGATAATGATTTGGATGAAGAGTCAGGTGATGATTCGGATGAAAATCAAGATGATACACAAGATATGTCAAAAGTGAAATTCAAATATAATGGCGTTCCGAATTCATTAAGAGAAATCGTAAAAAGTGTTGTCTTAAATTTCATCAGTAGCAATCCTGACCTGACTACGGCTGCAAGCATCCGAGATAAATTTAAGGAGGCTTGTGCAGACTTTACAACAACAGTTGTCAAAACAGAAAATGAGTATAACGAACTTGATGTAGAGTCGTCAAAAGCAAAGTGTTGGCAAGCGATATCTTTGAATTCGGGTGAGAAGCTCTATATTTATACCCAGTGGAAAGCTAAAAATGCAAACGACAATTTCTTCAAATTAATGAAGGTTGTTGAAAATAATAATTGGGGTCAAATTAGTCCTGTAGAATAATTATGCGTATATTAATAGAAGAATACCAATATGATTATGAGGACGTCCGTGACGTTCTCAAAGGGTTTGGTGTGCTTCCCAATGGAGACGGTAAGCTTAGTCTCAGCTATGTTGGCTATTACTTCAATGATGACCCAGATGTAAATGACTGCGTGTTTTTACTTCCTAAGGTGCTTTTGGAAGGTCCATTTGGCGAAGAGAAGGTGTTTGGACACATTGAACCAAAGAATTTGATAAATATAGATGAGTGCGATGAGCTGAGCAGCGAGGAACATACATTTATTTACAATTTAAGCGTATGGATATATAGGGCTATCAGCGTGTTCCGTGAACACGAGTTCGACCGTTTTGAGAATAAGGCGCAGTCAAGTATTGTGCTTTATAAGCAAGTGCCAATTATGGGACATATGAAGAAGCGCAGAGTGTGCACTTATCTTGATGTATTGCTGGCATTGCAAGAATGGAACAGAAAGAATGAGAGTTTTGTTATGTTCACTGTAAAAAATCTCCATTCAGGTTTAAATAAGATAAACTGGACGCGTACCATCTCCAGAAGTAATGTATTCATACAGGATTGTTCCGATGGTACACGCAGGCAAGATGCCAGCTACCTGAATCCGGTTAATAAGAAACGTAAAATCAATTTTGATGAGGAACTGCTTATTATATACTACAGCATTCTTGAGTATATGCGTGAAAAGTACGGCTTTCCTGTCAAGATGAATGTTAACTTTCCTCTTATTAAGGGTAAAAAGTTTCTAAGATACATTAATGGGTTCGGTAAAAGGCGTCTCAAACAGATAAAGTATAAGTACTTTTCAGACAAGGCTCTGGAACTTTGGAACTATTGTTATGCGTTTTTCGAACGTCCGGAAGACATTATGCTCAATGTTGATCGCAAGGAGTATTTACTTGTGAAGAGTTTTCATGTCGTTTTCGAATCTATTATCGATGATTTAATAGCTGGCGACCAGAAACTGCCAAAGGAGCTGAAGGATCAACCGGATGGAAAGCGTGTTGACCACATTTATCAGTATCAGGAATTGACCAATAATGATAAGGAAGGTGATATTTACTATATAGGTGATTCTAAGTATTATAAACGTGGTAACACCCTCGGCAAAGAGTCTATCTATAAGCAATTTACTTATGCTAGGAACGTCATACAGTGGAATATCGACCTGTTTAACGATGGTAGGGAAGAAGATAAGAAAGGGCATATAAAATTACGTGATGATGTAACCGAAGGATACAATGTTATTCCTAATTTTTTTATCTCTGCCAATCAGAATGTTCTTCGACCAGAAGACGATATCAAGCTGATTGATAGCGATAAGGAAGAGGGGAAACGTAGGCAGCAGTACTATCTGAGTCGTCAGTTTGAGAACAGATTGTTCGATCGAGATACATTCCTTTTGGCGCATTATGATGTGAATTTTCTCTTTGTGGTGGCGCTTTATGGGCGCAATAATACAACAAGTAAGGTACAGTGGCGTGACAAGGTCCGCAAGATGTTCCGCAAAGAAATCCAGCAGATGCTCAAAGAAAATTTTGAGTTCTATGCAATGACAGCAAAGAGTGATATTGATGCGAATGCTTACATCAAAGAAAACTTCCAACAGATTCTTGGTAAGGTATACCAGCCATTTGATAACCGAGAAGGAAGTGACCAGCAATATTTTTCGCTTGCTTTGCGCAAGCCCGAGAAAGAGAACAATACTACCATCAGGAGAAGGGTAGCAGATGAAAATGAAGCAGTGTTGTTTGAGTTAAAGCATACCTTCTATGTTGCTAAATGTCCGCTTGGTGTGGACCCGAGGACACTGCCGGAAGAAGTCATGCCTAGGGTCGATGCACGTCCTCATGATGTTATTCCGAAGCAATTTCTTACTATGCATTATTTGGAAAACTATCCGAATGCAACATTTCTTATTGGTATCGTGAACAGTATCAATCACTTGAACTGGATATTCAGTCGTCGAGGTGGTAAGCGTGATGATGCCTATAATTTACGTCTTGGTAAGGATGTACAAGGTGGTGTCGTAAAAAGTCGTGAGTATGTAAAGCATGCTAAGTTCGTGATATTATATAATGCAGGAGAGAATAAAGTTTATAAGTCATTCCGTGTAAAGAATACGGGAGAACTGTCTCGTGAGCAGATTGAAAAACAAGGGTATATCAATCCTAAACACGACAGATATTTTTGTTATTTTTTCGATGAAGAAATATCGCTTGGAGACTTTGATATTCAGGGGATTATCCAATCTGATAAGGAAAAGTGGAAGGCTGATCCAAAGCATCTGGAAGAATATGCAGAAGGGAAGCCTGTATTTATGAGTGGTAATGAATTGATAAAATTTAGGAGATAAAAGATATGAAAAAGAAATACGGAACATCATTGATAATAGGAAATGGCTTTGACTTAAATTTAGGCATGGTCACCGATTATGGTTCATTTTTTAAAAAATTGAGTGCTGATGGCTTTTTTACAAAGCATACTAATAATCCCCTTTTGCAGTTTATAAAAGCAAAAGGAGAGAAGGAAAAATGGTATGACTTTGAAGGTATTATTCAGGAATATGCTACAAGAAGTGAACAAGCTGTTAATTTAAAGATGATAGATAAACTTTTACCTATCATTGATAAAGCTTTAGAACTTGATGAAGAATCATTTGAGGAAATTAAGGGTTATAAGCATCTTTGTGGAATAGTATTAGAATTTGATAGTGTTATTGAATATACGTCAAAGAATAATTATCTTGACTTTGCAGCAGACTATGATATAAGGGAAAAATGTGTGTATATCAAAAAAGCTCTATCTCAATATAGCGAAGAACAAAGAGATTTGGTTAAAGAAGCAATGAGACTTCTGAAGGACGAACTTGTAGCCTTCCTTAAAAGCGCAAAAATAAATAATGAAGAAAATAGTTTGGCATTTATGATTTTCTTTTCGATTATGGGTATTTATGATGCAGGATACAAAGGATTAACAATGAAACTGTCCGATTATTCGAAAAAATATCAGGGTAGTTTTCCCGACTTTAAGATCGTGTCATTTAACTATACTGACACAATTTCTAATCTCGTCAAATTCCTACAACGTATAAAATTTGATTCACGCATAGATTTGGAAACCGATGATTTAAAAGAGAATTTTTATAGAACCTAAAATCCGCAACTATCATCCAA
>NZ_QUCG01000104.1:0-8150 GCF_003473645.1 Prevotella sp. AM23-5
CCGACCGACTTTTCTTTCCCTCAGCAAGCTTCCGAGCCGAGTTTTGAGAGATTGGAGGTTAGGGAACTCAACCACCCTGCACTCCTACGCTATCTGAGCGAGCGGAATATTGACCTGTGCATCGCCCGAAAGGAATGTGTGGAACTCCACTTCTCGCATAATGGCAAGAACTACTTCGCCATCGGCTTCAAGAACAAGTCGGGCGGTTACGAGGTTCGTAACCGATTCTTCAAGGGTTGCATGTCCCCCAAGGACATCACACATATCCGACAGCAAGGCGAGCCAAGAAGCACCTGCTATGTGTTCGAGGGTATGATGGACTACCTCTCGTTTCTCACGATACGAGTGCAGAAATTCCCGACATATCCGTCATTGGAGGCACAGGACTATGTAATACTCAACTCCACAAGCAACATGGACAAGGCTATTGACATCCTCCATGACTACGAACGCATCAGTTGTCTGCTCGACAACGATGATGCAGGACGCAAGGCAACGGCAGCCATAGAGAATGCACTCGGCTACCGTGTGAGGGACGCATCCTACTTGTACAGTGAATACAACGACTTGAACGACTATCTGTGCGGAGTTAAATCCAAACAGTCGGTACACCAAGTACAGCCTGTTAAGCGAACCGTTCCACCTCGGAAGAGAGGCGCAGCCTTGGGCATGTGATGTGTTTTCTGCCCCAATGGCTATTCTGAACGGAAAAGCCATAGCTCAATAGGGCGTTTTCTTGACGCAGTGGCACACCACCGCTAAAAACACCCATTGAGCAAAAGGGGCATCCCCTTTTGAAACCCCGTGAGTCATGCGCAGGGCGCAATGCGGCAAGCGGAATTGTATAACTCAAAAACAAGTTTATTATGGGACATTTCAGTTTGGATTTCAAGAAGGCGAAGGGCAGCTCGGACGCAAGGGAATCAGACCACATCGAGCGCAAGGTGATACCCGACAACGCCGACCCGACAAGAACACACCTCAACCGTGAGCTTGTCAAGATGCCGAGCGGTGTGTATGGTCGTGACGAAGCCATCGCCCACCGCATCAAGACGGCAGGCATCAAGCGCAAGATAACCAATGACCAGGTGAGGGTGATTAGAACCGTGCTGTCTGGAACGCACGAGGACATGATGAACATCGCAGCCAATGGTCAGCTTGACGATTGGTGCAACGACAGCTTGAAGTGGTTGCAGGACACATTCGGCAAGGAGAATGTCGTGTCGGTGGTTCTCCACATGGACGAGCACACGCCGCACCTCCACGCCTCCATCGTTCCGATAGTGACAGGCGAGCGGAGAAAGGCGAAGAACAAGACAGCGGAAGAAGGCAAGCGGACATACCGCAAGAAAGCCAATGCCGTGAGGCTGTGTGCCGATGATGTGCTCAACCGTGACAAGATGGTTGGCTATCACGACAGTTATGCGGAAGCCATGGGCAAGTATGGCTTGAAGCGAGGTGTCCGTGGATCGGATGCGAGGCATACCACCACGGCACAGTATTACCGCAACATCAAGCGAGAGACGGAGAGACTTCAAAACTGCATGAAACTGTTGCAATCTGATGTGGAGGAAGCGGAGCGACTGCTCAAACAGACCAAGAGTGAAATCAACACAGAGAAACTACAGGCTGCCAAGACGGAAGCCAAGACCGCCCTTGTGTCGAAGATTGGTTCTCTTTTGGGCAGTGGAAAATTGAAAGAGGTGGAGCAACACAACCGAAAGTTGTGTGAGCTTGTGAAAGACCGAGAGCAATACATTGACGAACTCCATGAGAAAATACAGCGAATGGAGGACAGCCACAGCCAACAACTCGGCGAGATGCAACAGATACACCAAGCAGAGGTCGTAGAATTGAAGAGCAAGCACGCAACAGAAGTTTCTTTGCTCAATGACATCGTCCGCAAAGCCAAGCATTGGTTCCCGATGTTGGAGGCACGTTTGCAAATGGAAAACCTGTGCAGGAAGATTGGCTTCACCGTTGAGCAAATCGGAGTGCTTCTTACAGGAAAGGCTTTGAACTTTAGCGGTTCGCTCTATTCTGAGGAACACAAAAGAAAGTTCAATGTGGAGAATACTGAAATCAAGGTGTTTTCTGATTCTACCAAGCCGAACCAACTGTTTTTGTATATCAATAGACAGCCTGTTATTGAATGGTTCAAAGTACAATGGAATAAACTAAGACCGTTTAAAAGACAAATGATAAAATATTAGAGAAAGTGAGTTTGCAACTCATAATCATATTACTTTCATGCTGCATAACTTAAAAAAGAGACGGAAAAATTCCGTCTCTTTTAATTATTTGATACGCCCTTCTTTTCTGAGAAGATTGATAAATTTATTCCAACCTTCAGAACGCTTATCTGCATTTTGTTTTGTCTTTTCTAAATTCCAATAATTCGGATAATTATCGTTGAGATAGTATTTGCCATCCTTGTCGCAGAATAAAACCAAATCATCGTATGCACGATTCACTACGGGATTGATATTAGCTGCTATAATGAACAGTGTCTCAGATGAACTTTTTACACTTATTGATGCATAGATTGGGATGGATTTTATTTTATCATATTCCTTAAATTTGATTTCTCTTGTTTTTGGATTGAACCATGTAATATCTAAATCAGTAAAGGCTATTGAATCTTTATCTTGCACAACACTACCTGTATTCACTTGGCATATACCAAATAGTTGTGGTGATGTTCCCGTAAGAAAAGCATCTGTATTAGAGTTGCATGAACTAAATACAACCAGTACTGTCAATAATATGATACCCAATAATTTCTTCATTGTTTTATCCTATATAAGTTTATCTATTAATTTCTTGACATATTCTTTCAAGAATGTTTCTGGCAAAGGGGCTATATATGCACCTTTTTCATCATATTGCTTTTCTTTCCATTCCTGCTTAACTTTCTCGATAATATCTGCGTATTCCGTGAATAACGTACAGAACATATTATATGAGATTTCTTTTGCCACAGTTTTCTCTTTATTCACAAAGTACAATTTTGCAAAAAATAGAAAGGCCTCTTTTTTGTTCTTGCTACAGTAATCCATGAAATCTTTTCCTTCTGGAATTTCGATGAGAGAACTCGGATTGCTAAGAAGCTGGTGTTCTGGTGTCGAAATGGCTTTTTCCCATGCATTATATAATGCCGAAATCTTTGTGTCAGCAAACGAACTTGAGGAACGTGTGGTGATTTGATAAATTTTATTTTCTTGCTCTGGAGTAAGAGTAACTTCTTTAATAACGGTCAAACCTCTTTTAATAGATTCCTCAAATGTCAATTTGTTAGCAGTTGACAAGCCCCTTGTCGCCATTGTCGTTGGGTCATCAGAGACACTAGCATCACGATAATATGCAATGATTGAGCCATAAAGAGAGCCTGACAAGGCATCTCTTGGATGAAAAATACGTCTAGCTCCACCAGGTTTACTTTCCCAAGCATAGCCATGAGGTTGATTGTTTGCTGTTGCCCTACAAGAGAAATGCGTAACATCAGAAATTTTGTCACTAGTTGACCAAACTGCAATGACTCCATTACCAGAATGAGCACCGTCACGTGTATAAGCTATAGCACCAAAATATCGTTGAGGGGTATTGCCAAAATAAGCATCCCAACTATCCCATATATAAGGGGAACCATAATTTGGTCCAACAAGAGATGAAGAATACTTGTTCGCAGTTATACCGTTCCAAGTCCATCCGTAGGTTAAACCTCCAGCCCACGAGGCACAATTGTACACATAGGTGCCGCTTGCACTACTATATATGGCATCATTCGATTTTAAATTAGGAAAATCTTTAGAAAATCCATCACTATCTAATACCTGTTGACAAGAACCGTAAACATCACAATTGCCATAATATGCTCCGAAAGCACCGACACAGGTAACTAACATTCGATACCTGTCATTAGCCGAAGGCTTGGTCAAGCGGAGGCGAGCGTCATCAAACCACATTTGTTCCATTGGAGGAACATAGAAATAAGTTTCACCAAAGAATTTAACCTTTTTTGAACTCTTTTCTTCCAAATAAAAAGCTGGAATGCCAGAAGAATACGCTGTAAAATAATTTATTATACCAGTATTTGGAGAGTCCACATCAACAACATATCCTGCTACAGGAGTTTGAGAATTTAATATAGAACCATTCTGATAAACATTGATAAGTCCTTGCCTTCCTGTTGTTGTGGAAGCGTAAGAGCTGCTATAGGCACGAATAACCAAGTAGTAGTCTCCTGCAGGTAATGTTGCTGTTATCTGCGAATGGCGACCACGTCCAGAAGCATCATCATTGTAATATGAATAATTATGAGGGTCGTCTATCTTGTAGAGATACATCACAGGGTCAACAGAATAGAAATCATCCCCATCGATAGGTCCTGTCATAAATGTGTATGTTCCTTTGGTCAAAGATAACTTACGATGATAGGTATAGGTGATAGGCACACAGATTTTGTGTTGATAATTGCCATCAGGATTCTCTAATGTGCGAGGGGTTACTTGCCAATTATGCCCTGTTTCATAAGCAGAGCGAGTGATTGCTTTTTCTTCTGCTAACTTGCAAAGAAGGTTGTCAACCTTATCTTGATCTAACTTTTCATTGCCTAAATTCTTGGGAGCACTAATTTGCTTAATGAAGTCCTTATACATAGGGTCTTCTTTTAGTAATGCACTAGCTTCATCTTCAACCTGAATAGCATCGATTTCAGGATAATAAGGTGCATTGGCTGCAAAAGTTATTGTATTTTTCCCTGCAAATAGATGGATTTTACCACTATTTTTCAAAGAAACGAACTGCCATTCGTTGGAGGTGATGTCCAAATCATCAACGTACTCATTGTTTACCCAAACTTCTATCTTTTGAAGACTTTTCCCTTCATTGACACAAGCTGCCATAACATGAACGCCTAAGCACTTTTCTTGCTCAGACTCAGCATTTACCACGAAGCTACGAGTTAGCTTCTCGGCACCAATTCCAGTTCTTGTAGTAAGCAAAGATTGCTCGCCATCTTGACTTGAAAGATAAAAACTTTTACCCAAATAATCCGTAGTTGTAGCTTGTGTTTGGGTATCAATATTGCTACTAACGATAGACTTTTCTTCTTTCTGCTGATACGAAGCTAAGTCCAATTCAGAGTTACAGCCAACAAGAAGACTTGTGACAGCGATGGTCAAAATCGTTTTGCCATTGCAATGGAATACTTTTTTGTTCATGTTTGTAAAATTAAGGCCACTTAAAGTGGGGTGAATAAATAAAACATAAGTCTTGGTCAAACAGAATCTGACCTTGGTGACTCCAATTTACAATTCTAATTCATAAAAGCTACGAAAGAAACAAAATTTTAGTTGCCTCTATACGATAGCTTTTTACGCATTTCCATCGTAGCATAATTATTCTGAGACAATGCAAGTCTCATGCACCATGCTTTTTTTAAATTTATTTTCGCTGCAAATATAATGCAAAAAAACAAATAAGCAAAAGATTTGCTAATATTTGTTGTTGCTTTTAATGTTTTTTATAACAATCTTGGCATGTAAATTCCTTCTTTTTTGTATTTTTGCAGCCAAGAAGAGTTGTTTGACAGCAACTGTACGCAGATTGCAGAAATTAGGAATGTTGCTAAATCATTACCTCCATTGAGGTGAAACCGTTATAAATCGCTCATTTTTAGCTATTCGGCAGATTTTAGCGTGTTTTTGGAAGAAAATCAAGTTGTGTATGCAATAGTTTCTTTTCCAATGTTGGATAATTATAATGCTTGGTTTGATCAAAATTTAATTCATGAAGCATTGGCAAAACATCAAATAATTGTAAGAGCAACAAATCAGGCCAAAATATTGAATAAAAAGATTATTCTACTTTAGTGGTATCTTACTCGGATTACGCACGGAAGTTAGACGGATTAGACCTATTCGGTCTTGGACAGAAACCACATCGTTTAGGTTCCCACAGATATCACAGATTTCCACAGATTTTTTTGTCTATGCGGTCGGATAAAGGGCACGCAGATTTCGCAGATGACGCAGATTTTGACCTGTTCGGTTTGGGATTTCGCAGATTTCGGGAGATTTTGCTGATGACTTGCAGAATTCTTTCTTTTTTCTTGGTAGTTTCATAGAAAAAGCGTAATTTTGCATCTATAGTTAAACGTTTAAATTATAGGAGGATAGATTATGGTTGTTTATGTTGCAAACCCACTTTATGATGCAGTGTTCAAATACTTGATGGAGGATAATCGTATCGCTAAGACCATTCTGTCAGCATTGTTGAAGAAGAAAGTTATCGATGTGAAGATTCGCAGGAATGAATATGCAAATCTGACTCGTTGTGAATCTATCTCCATGTTCAGAATCGATTTCGCTGCTACTGTTTTAGATGAAGACAATCAGCCACATTTGATGTTGATTGAGCTTCAAAAGACTTGGCTGCCAACTGAGACTTTGCGTTTCCGCCGGTATCTTGCTCTGCAATATAACAACGAGGAGAATATGCGGAAGGAAGAGCATGGAAAGTATGCTATTCCTATGGTTGCAATCTACCTCCTTGGACATTGTGTCGGTGAGATAGAAGAACCTGTTATATATGTCAACCATCATGCTTATAATTATGATGGTAAAAAAGTAGAGGCGGGAATTCCTGATCCTTTTGTTGAGAGTTTGCAGCATGATAGTATCATAGTGCAGATTCCTTTGTTGCATGGTAGGGTTAACAATCGCTTAGAGAAGGTTCTTTGCTTGTTTGACCAGACGAATGTTGCGGATAATAAAAAGGTGATCAAGGTTGATGATAAGCAGTTTGAGGGTGACAATGATATGGAATATATTGTTCGTCGTCTTCAATCGGCTGCAGCTGATCCTGATATGAGGTATCAGATGAATGTTGAGGATGAATTCTTCTCAATCTTAGAAGAAAAAGATACCCTAATAATGCAATTGAATGAATTGAAGGAGAAGGATGAGATGCTTCGTAAGATGATTAAGGGAATGCAGGAAAATGGCATGTCGCTTGATGAAATTGCTAAGATGTTGAATAAGACAGTGGATGAAGTAAAACAGATTCTTTAGGTAGTATCTTGTAATTGGCAGTTATGAAGATAAAAAGCATAAAGATAGAAGAATTATATGGTAAGTATGATTTTGACTGGAATTTACGCAGTGATGTAAATATTATAGCAGGCGATAATGGCTCATATAAAACTACGCTGTTGAATATTATAGCTAGTTTATGTGAGCCAAATAGCGTACCTGAAAGATATATTCTTAAGGGAGCTATTTTGGAAATGACAGAAGAGATTTCTGTAAAATTTCGTATTTCTGATCTTACTCTAAACGCTAGTGTTATTTCGATTAAGCAAGGTAAGAGTAAGTTATCTGTTGGCAACTTTAAGAAACTTCGTATATTCAATAAAATATCAACATTTGATGTTCCTGCACTGAAAAATGAAATGAGTAGTGTCTTGGATCAACAATTGGAAGTTCTTGAAAGTGAATATGCATATTATTTGTCAGATCTTTCTAAACAGCTTTGTGATATTATTTACCAAGCGGGAAAAGTTGATATGGAAGATATGAAAAAAATATATGCGCACAATGATATGTTTATTGAGATTGTCAATGAAGCTTTTAAACGTACAAATAAAACTGTTGACACAACGAAAAGTAAATTGCAATTTAAGATAGGGGACGAATTGTTGGAAAGTAATAAGCGTTTATCTTCTGGTGAAAAGCAGTTTATAATCGTTATGCTTGCGATTTTGTTGCAGCGTAATCAAGAGAGCATTTTGATCATGGATGATCCTGAAATATCGATGCACTTGGATTGGCAGAGAAATTTGATTAACAATATTCTAAAGTTGAACCCAAACTGTCAGATTATATTAGCTACGCATTCTCCTGGTATCATTATGGATGGATGGGAACAACAGGTTACTAATATTTCTGATTTGATTTCTATTTCTGATTAGATTTTGTATTCGTATATGACAACCTTTTTCGTAAAGGTTTACGAAATATAGATATAGACCTATTCGGTCTTTGAATTTCGCAGATTTTGACCTGCTCGGTTTGGGATTTCGCAGATTTCGGGAGATTTTGCTGATAACTTGCAGATTTCTTTCTTTTTTCTTGGTGGTTTCGAGGAAA
>NZ_QUCG01000104.1:8160-8385 GCF_003473645.1 Prevotella sp. AM23-5
GATAACTTGCAGATTTCTTTCTTTTTTCTTGGTGGTTTCGAGGAAAAAGCGTATTTTTGTGGCAAAGTTGAACGTTTAAAAGGAGAAGATTATGAATATGGTTGCTTTAAGTAATAGGCTTGCAAGTAAGGTTCCTCATTGGCATGAACTCGAAAAGTTGAGTAAGGAAGATAAGATAGAGGTTATTGCCTTACTTTCCATGTCGATAGCAAATGCAGAGGAAAT
>NZ_QUCG01000105.1:0-1846 GCF_003473645.1 Prevotella sp. AM23-5
CAAAGATAATAAAAAAAAACAATATACAACGAAGAATTGACCGACATTATCGGTTGCAGTTGCACACTGCTGATACCCTACAGAGGACGCACAGAAGGTTTCGTGGTTGCAGACTATGGTGAGGACATCGTAGTGAAATTGCGCAATGGCAAGGAAATTGTAGAAAGACGTGATGACGTTCTTGTCTATGACTGACGAAAAGGATGCTTGGTGAAGGTTATACTCGCCAGGCATCTTTTTTCTTTCCGCCAGTAAAAGCCCTTTTGTATGTAACGGCAAACTCCCTTCATCGTTTGCCGATAAACTTTTATATGGCTATGCTTTGATGGTTGTATTCGCCAAATGGCGACCTGCCTCTTTGTATGAGATAAAATCTGCGACTACGCCTTTCTTGGAGCTTTTCGTACAATGAAGCCTTTTGTCTGAGGATGGATCTTGTTTGCAGCATTGCGATTGTAGTTGGTTGCTCATGCTTACCTTCCTCTACAAATAGGAGTAGCCTTCGAAGCAGGTTCTCCTTCTGCTTGTCTTTGTCAATATGCTCATGCGACCACCCTCCATGCGGAAAAGTGTATTGCCCGTTGGTTTACCATTGTTTATGACGGCACACGCCATGGAAACGTGCTTTGCATTGATGATGGTTGCTGCAAATGATTGTACCATACGATGCTGTTACGGTGTTCTTGCGTCCTTTTCTGAATTACCGATTTTTTGAAGCCACTATTTTTCCTATGCAAAGGTAGCGTGATGCTTCGACAGATGGAATCCGTCTTGTGCGGTCGCTTCGCTGTGACCAATAAAATAGCCGATAATCTTCCTTTTTCTCCTCACCGCCAACAGAAAACGAGTATTATAGTCGATTTTCATGGTGCTGCCCCCATGTGCCACATCCCTGCTCTTGGATTGCATGTAAAAATTAAGTTTCACTTCAAAAAGTAATTCAATATGAAAAAGATCGAGAACTCTTTCGTAGTAACAGGATTCGTAGGCAACAACGCAGAAATCCGTCAGTTCACCAACGCTTCAGTAGCACGTTTCTCATTGGCAGTCAGCCGTCAGGAGAAGAATGGTGAGGAAACCAACAGGGTATCAGCTTTCATGAACATGGAGGCATGGCGCAAGAACGAGCATGTTGACTCTTTCGACAAGCTGCAGAAGGGAACCATGCTCACCGTCGAGGGCTACTTCAAGCCAGACGAGTGGGTTGATCAGCAAGGCACCAAGCACAACCGCATCATCTTCATCGCAAACAAGTTCTATCCTACACCAGACAAGGAGGAAACTCCAGCGGCAGAGCCTGAAAAGCCTACCAAGAAAGGCAAGAAATAGGATTTCTTCATTCTCTCCAATAAACAAAGCGGCTTCGGTCGCTTTTGTTTTACTCATACAACCATGTTTACTTTTATAGCCACTATTAGCAAGTTTACTCTTATAACCGCATGCGTACTGCTATTATAAGCGTCAAGCCGTCTTCCCTTTTTATTACTTTGTCCCACCCATCTGCGAAACCGCACCAACAGTTCGTCAAAGCGACATTCTTTATTTATCGGGAGTAAGATTCCGAAAGATGAAGAATGACCATTTGCCGAAGGACAAGCACGAACAGAATGGCATTGGCTAACGGCATCCGTGACGCAACCGTCACTTACATGCTGTCTACCAATGCCACACCTTTCGTTAAGTTGCTTGTCTGGCTGTTGCGCAGTTTCACTCCCACCCATATCTTTTATATTCGCTTCTCGTCTTCCTTTTATAATCCATGGTTTACCCTTTTTATAGCCGTCACAAAGATTTTATGCCAAAAGGCTCCTTGACTGTGGCGACCAACTGTCGCTACAGCAATAAG
>NZ_QUCG01000105.1:1856-8210 GCF_003473645.1 Prevotella sp. AM23-5
CAACTGTCGCTACTGCAATAAGCCACATGGCATGAAGGCAGGAGCGGAAACACACTCGGCATGGATGCCAAGAGAGTTTCCCAATTACTCCTGCCGCATCTTTATTCCGTCCTTCTGTTATAATCGGCAAACCGTTCTCTCTTTATAGCACTTCGTCCCACCCTTGCGGAATTGCACCGATGGCGCAGTTCCACACCCACCCTTTTCTTGTTGTAATCTTATGTAGTAGCACTTATAGTCATTTCATTTCGTCCATCGTCTTTGCCGCTTCGGATATTTTCCGCAAAGGTACCAGTTGCGTGGCAAATGCCAAATTGGGCATCATGGATGCTTTTCAAAAAATCTTCCTCTATGTGCCTTGCATATAGAGCGTATTTTTCGCTTCCGATTTGTCTTTTTGCCTTCCAACACCTTTGCGTGGCGGAAAAATATCCCTTGGGCAAGCCGACAGGCTTCCGAAAATAGGGAAAATAAAAATTGAGTTTAACACAAATAATTTTTCCGACTATGGTAAGAATGATAGACGACAGCATCAAGAGACAGCTGAGCAAGAGGATGGATTTCTTCTTGAAGTATTTCCCTGTGAGAGTTCGCAATGTGGGCGAGGACGCAGTGGCTGCACGCCAACTGATTTGGGCGTTCAAGGATGCAAGGGACAACGCTTTTGAGAAGGTGGCGCAAATGACCGCAGCACATCTTATCAAAGTTTGTGGTGAGAAGATAAAGGACATCGTGTTTGTATGTGTGCCAGCCAGCACCCAAGCCAAGAACGAGAGTCGTTACATGGCTTTCTGTAATCGTGTGAGCGAGCTTTGCGGCATCATCAACGGCTATTCGCACATATCCGTTTCAGGCGACCGCTTGGCAGTACACGAGCACCGCCATGACAAGGAAAAGAGCATCACTAAGACACAAGTGATTGAGTTTGATGAAGCCTACTTCAAAGGCAAGGACATCTATGTTTTTGATGATGTGGTAACGACCGGCGCAAGCTATGCCATTTTTGCCAATCAGTTGGAAATGTTTGGCGGAAACGTATTGGGAGGTCTTTTCTTGGGACGCACACACTATAAATATGCAAAGTGATATGGATAAGACAAAGTACATCAAAGCCAATTCCGTGGCTTTTTCGGGACATCGCACGATAGCGGAAGACCGCAAGGACGAGATAAGGAAGAAACTGAGGGGCAAGATAAGGCTGCTCTATGCTATGGGTATCACAAATTTCTATTGTGGCATGGCACTCGGCTTCGATATGTTGGCTGCTGAAGTGGTGATTTCATTGAAAGCGGAACTTACCAATTTAAAACTTATTGCCGTCATTCCCTATGACGGTCAGAACGAGAGGTGGAGCGCAAGGGAGCAAGACCGCTATTGGGATATTCTTGACAAGGCGGACGATGCTATCCTGTTGAGTAAGCACTATTTCAATGGATGCTTGCTCAGACG
Organism: Prevotella sp. AM23-5; assembly: GCF_003473645.1. Taxonomy (NCBI): domain Bacteria; kingdom Pseudomonadati; phylum Bacteroidota; class Bacteroidia; order Bacteroidales; family Prevotellaceae; genus Prevotella; species Prevotella sp. AM23-5. The sequence continues at coordinate 3,306 of NZ_QUCG01000105.1, forward strand.
AAATGATTATATGCTTTCTCATTCGTGCGGACTGATTGCTTTCTTCGACGGCAAGCCCAAGGGCGGCACGTTCTACACTTGCCGAAAAGCCAAGTCGATAGGGATGGACATCATCAATCTGTACAAGTCACAAGTATAACAAACGAAAACTATAGCTTATGAACGACATCGTATCTTTGTTCGTGGTATTCTTCGTGTTCAAGGCTTTGGGCGGAACGCTCAAAAGCCTTTTCCACGGAGACAAGCGAAATGATTTCAGAAGAGACAGATAAGGAATTGCCTTATCTGCCAATAATATTATTCCACAAGGTCAGAACATCTTGCGTGCTTTTTCGTGCGCAGATAGCTATGACTTTGTGGACGGAAAGCGTTCGTGTATTCGAAGCCACAAAAAAAATATCGTATAGCAGCATCTGTAGGCTGAATATTTTTCAACAAGCAAGAAATGCTGTGATATTGATGATTTCATGTCCTATCGCAAAGTCTATCTCGCCATTTTCTAACATATACTGTGCGATACTTATTGCCTCATTTTCATCATTAGCATTTATAAGAATACACTCTGTATCAATTTCAGTTGTGATTTCAACTTGATATAAATTCATTTTGTTGGAGTATTTATTTGAAATAAAATTCTTTCCGTCTTATGGGATATATCTACAATCTTTAAATTTCCAATGAAGTTGGATTTCTTACTGTGGAAACAAATGGAATTTGTCCCAGTATGAGTACGATGCCAGATGAACATCTTTTATCTACTTCTTGATTGATATAATCCCTTGTTATTTTTCCTTTTCTAATCAATTCGTTATATGCAAAACGGAAACCGTCTATAGAGATAGAACTTCGTCTTTTATTTGAAGTTATTCTTGTAATACCGCCCCAATTTACATCCAGAATTTTATTTTCTCCTTTTGTATTCCATAGTGTCACTCCTTTTAAAGGCATAATGTATTTTCTCCAGACTTCATCAAACGTTGGATATTCCATACGAAAATCTTTATGGATAGAATCTGAGTTCTCCTCTTCTTTTTCTTTATGAAAAGTTGAAACAAAATTTGTTTTTGTCGTCAATATCTCTATTTTCAGCTTCTTTGCCACTGATATAGCATCATCAAGAAGTTCTCCATCGGTGGCAATTACCGCTTTTGTACAGTCTTGATAGGCCATAGCTCCATATAGTTGCATAATGGCAGCTCTGTTGACTTTTCTTTTATTTCCATACATTTTAGCTTGAATTGCTATTTTTTCTTTACCTTTTATAGCAATAACATCTATACCCCAATCATTGGAGTATGGAGTTACAAGAGTTTTATATCCTTGATTTTGGAATATACTTGCTATATATTGCTCATATTCTTTTGGTGCCATACGTCTTTAATTTTGGAATATACTTGAATGTTATAGTGATTATTCATTCTCATCCTTGGGCTTTCTCTTGCCAAGCGGTCCGCTGAACTTGCCACGGTTCAGCTTCACCCCATACTTGTTGAGTATGCGGAACACCGAGCTGCGGCTCCTGAAGCCGCTGACCTTCCAGATGTCATCGATAGTGTAGTTGTTGTTATACATATTGACGATATTCCTCTCACGGTCGATGCCTTTCTTTGGAGTTGAACTCTTGGCAGGTTTAATACCCGACTTGATATATTCCACATGGGCAGTAGCCTTGCGCAAGGCAACGACCTCTTCTGACAACGAACCGAACATGAAAAGCACATCGGCTATTGATGTACTTGGGAATAGCTCACCCTTGGAGTCGATCTTGTCTTGTATGGAAATGACCCTTATCACCTTCACCCTGCAAAACTCCAGGAACATCGCCAACTCCCGAATGCCACGCAGCGCATTGCTGAACTTCGAGATGACCAGTTCGTCACCTCGTTCCAGACAATCCATGAGTTGCTTCCATTCTGGGCGTGTCTTCTCTTGGCTTGCATTATCTTCTATGATACGGCAGCAGCCATACTTCTCCATCCAAGCCCGGTCAAAGGTGAATGTGTCATACTGCTCCGAGTTAAATATGTAACCTACTTTTGCCATAGCTATTATACACTGATTTGTAATTTGCCGACAAAGATACTTATATTCCATCAAAGTATAATCATACTCTGATAATTATTATAGTTAATTAAAGATTGATGTACTGCACTTTCTTGGATATATTATCATTTCATATCATGCTATAAAGTATGAATTAGAATAAAATATAAAGTTTGATTTAGTTTGAATGAATACCAGATAAATAGTTGTAAATTCGCACCGCAAATTTCAAACAAAGTCCGAAATGGAAAGTATAAACATTTTCATATCTGCGGCAAAAAGCCGATTGAGGGTGAAGTGCAAACAACCTTGCACTTCAAGTTTTCGCATATCATACTTTGGAGGAAGAAAACAAATGTCCATGTTGTCTGCCATCACACTTGCCATTCTTTTGCTGGCATCCTGTTCAAAAAATGCCAGTGAACTGTCTTTCCATGATGCAAGGGAGGCATTGGATGCGCAAAAGGTGTTCCTCTCAAGGATGAAATCAGACAAGGATTTGTCTATGGAACACTTTGCCGACAAAATATCCAAATGGCGTACTTTAGAAGACTCGGTTTCTGCTTGTCTGATGCGAGACACCATCAAAAAGGCACATTCGTTTCCTCTGGAAGAATTTTCCAATGTCCATGACTCCATCCGTGACGAGTTTATGCGCATAGCAACCGCCAAGCGTAGGACATTCAAGGATGTACTTCTGTTGAAGATGAACGCCACACCTTATAAAGGTAATAAGGAAACGGACAGCCTTTCCTTGGTGGCTTCAAAGTTTTTTGAGAGCATGGACACCATACCGTTGTATAAAGGTGACAAGACAAGGATCTTGACCACCTATCACTTCTTCCTTGAAAGGGTGATTAAGGAAGGCATTACCAACCAGTCCCAGTTCCTTGCCTTTCTGAAAACGGAAGACAGAATGTTCAGAACATTTCTATCTCATCTATACGAGATGAGCGACGTGTCGGTTTCGCATATAACAAGTGGAACAGAAGATGTGTGCAAGATGATTGCTCAATCTTCAAGGAAAGGAAACTTACCGGCAAGGGATGCTGTGGTATATATGGCGGTTCGTACCAATCGAAGAATCATCGCCAATGCGCAGACTTGCGTTGCTGATATTAAGAGTGGAAAGGTTACTTCCGCTGAACAACGGACTGCCTATTTTTGGATGACACTGCAACCATTCCTGTCCATTGATGACTTCGGAATGGCGATGCTTTCAGAGAATCAGCGAAAGGATTTGGTGCAACTGTCAATAGATGCTTTAGGCACAATCGCCTGTCTTAGCCGTTCCTTGCAGATGGACAAGAATATGACAGACGGGTTACCAGATATGTTCATCAAGCTATACATTTCTTCATTATAAACACAATAGTTATGCTGCATAAATTTCTCAACGATTTCCTGGCACTTGCACCATTGCAGTTGCCGGAGCTTATCAACCAGGAGCGCATGGAACAGCCAGTCTATGAAGACGGCTATGTCCTGCTTGACTTCAAGTTGGAAAAGCCTTGTCCTCTCGAAGAGGTGATGAACCTGTTCGAAGACCAGATGGAACTGGTCATCCTTTACCACAAGGTGACTTCCGTACATACAGAGTTCGGACAGTTCTGCTGTGCCTTCTCCAACCCTAATTTCGGGCGGATGTACAAGATGAATGCCAGTACGGATGCCAATGGAAATGTCCACTCCGTCATGGTGACAATCTATGAGTCCTTGGAATTCATGTACGGTGACTTGTGCCACGACATGGAACTGCAAGCGAGGACAGGCTTCTTCAAGTACAAGCGTGACAAGGCGGACATGCTGATGTGTTTTATGTGACATTACGTTCCATTTATGAGCGACGTGCAGCTTCAGAACATCGTGGACATCATCCACAAATGCCACACATGGATAGACGTTGGCAGTTCGTTCCATTGGAAAGACACCGCCGTTTCATGGCATGGCATGGTGCAGACCGTCTGCTGTCGGTGTCTGACTCTTCGAGCCTGTCATTCCTACAATGATTATGTCCGTGGGCAGGAGTGGCATATTCCACTGCTTGACATTGACCGAAGTGCCAAGATTCTTATGAGAAAGGATGCTGGTTTCAAGAAACGCCTTGCATTAAATGCTTTGACAATGACGGATGTCGAGCGACTTTTCATGGAAGTCACCTATGGAATTATTGAGTTGGAGCTATTCGAAGGTTATTGACCGTTTTACATTACAATTTGATCTATGGTATTCAAGATTATCTTTCTTTTCTTCCCTATGTTTCTTCTCTTGGCATCAACGATGTGCTACAGGAAGAACAATCGGATGATGCAGAGATTTTATCTCCGCATGGTGTTTTCGCATAATTTTCGGAAACTGTACACATTGCTGTTGCTGATGGCAATATTGGTGTTCAGTTTCGTGGCATATCAAGTACAGCCCAACGAGATTGGTGCTCATGTAACGGCACTATTGGCATTGTTGCTGTTCAAGTTCTCCTATGCAGACAATCTGCTACATAGGTTGCACGACAACAGGAAATCACGTGCCATCGCCTTTACAGCCTCATTGGTGTTCATGTTCACTCCCCATTTGTACACATTGGGAGTAATGGTAGGTATGCTCTTGGTGGCATCCATCTACTATCCGTCCTCAAAGGTCATCTTCAAGGCACAATGTCCTGACAGTGGCAGACACTTGGCGCAATGTCCTGAGGACATCGTAAACTTCTACTTTTAGTCCATTCTTGGAAAATGCCACTTGGTACTGGCACATTCTACAACACTCAGTCTAAAATGAGAATCATTATTTCACAACATCAACAAGACATTTTCAATGAAACATATACCAAAGGAAAACCTTAATTCCGCAACACTATAATTT